>JAFYAD010000220.1 GCA_017540915.1 Lachnospiraceae bacterium | reverse complement strand
CTTTGTGCTCCCAGGGATTTTTGAACATATTATAGGTCTCTTCTTTGAATTTTTCCCGTTCTCCGGCATATACACCGCTGCCGATCAACACAAAACGTCCGCCTCCCAGATCGAAGCATGAGAATCTCCGGTCGAGTTTGGACAGCCGGGATGCGATCAGGCGAAGGTATTCATTTGTTCTGGTAACTCCGATGGTGGTATTGTAATAAGACAGATCCTGAAGCTTTACCACGATGAACGCACAGTCTGCTTTGCCGATCTTCTCCGGAGTCATCTCCAGAAAAGCATATCTGTTGTAGACCTTTGTGATCTGATTGATGATATCGTCCTCATTTTCGATGGACAGCAGTATTCCCAGAAATCCGAGAGACTGGGCAAACAATTCAAGCAGAATATAAGGCAGATACATCTGTATCAAAAGAGCAACCACTGTGGCAGCTATGATGAACACCAGGGAATATCGTTTCATATTCGTGATGTTCCTGCGCCTGTATATCAGCAGGAAAAGACAGGCGAACATATAACCGAATGCCACAAGATACAATACGGAAAACATGGGGCCGTGTTGATAGACACCGTTTTCGTCAAAATAGTATACGAAACGGAAAAAGAAATTCAGTATCAGCAGGAGGTAATCCACGAAAAGAGGGATCATCAAAGCCACTCTTTTGGCATTGCTCATCCGCGTATATTCTCCCAGCAGACACAGAATATAAACGAACATAAAGGGAGTCATGGTATTGTGAAGACCTATGTACAAAACGTTTGCGATATCCAACTTCCATAAGGGAGTCCCCGGAAATGCCGCCATAACCGCAGAACATATATCAGCTATCGATGCAGCGAGATTTGAGAGGATCAATATCAAAAACACACGGTTTGACATTGTCTTCAAGCCTTTTTTTGCAAATATGTAAAATATTATAAACAGCGATATTATGATCGCTGTGATATCGAAATCAATGTTATAAAGCATTGGTCATCCTCCAAAATCAGGTATGAACTCTTCTGTCGCTGACGAGCTGTCCTGAATATAGACATTTTCCATTCCTATGCGTTGCGCAAAACTTACGCAGCGTTCATACTGAGCGTCGCTTACTCTTTCGCGTAATTCACTAAAATTCTCTAACTGTCCGTAAACAGGTGTGTACTGATGCATGAGGCTGACATATATGGAATTTCCATATTGCTCATGAAGGTAACGCAGGATCTGTTTGGTGTCCCTGTTGGTGTCGGGAAGCACCAGATGACGCACGATCATACCCTTTTTCAACATGCCGGTTTCTTTATCAAAACAGACCTCTCCTACCTGACGATACATTTCTGTCAAGGCCTGTTTTACCACATCCGGATAATCCGGAGCATTCGAATATCGTTTTGCCCGGTCGGGCGAGTTGTATTTGTAATCCGGAAGATAAATATCCACCAGACCTTCCAACATCTTAAGGCTCTCGACACTGTCATAGCCGCCTGTATTGTATACTACCGGCAGCTTCAGACCCTGCTCTTTTGCAAGGCATAACGCATAGGCTATCCACGGGCTGTAATGAGTAGGAGTGACAAGGTTGATATTTGCAGCGCCTTTGTCCTGCAGCATCAGGAAAATATCAGCCAGTTCACGGAGCGGGACTTTTCGACCGGGTACGTCTCCGGTTGCGGATCCGCGTGAGATCCTGTAGTTTTGGCAGTATACACAGCCCATATTACATCCGGAAAAAAACACTGTGCCGGAACCGGCAGTGCCGGAAATACAGGGCTCTTCCCACATATGTAATGCAGCTCTGGATACTATGATCTCATCTGACATCCTGCAGTACCCGTATCTGTGCAGGGTGCGTCCGGCGGCGCATTTTCTGGGACAAAGCGTACAGCTTGTCTTAGTGTTTTCGATCCATGTAAGAAACTTTTCTTTTTCCATTTTCGGATTCCGTGGGTATTAGCCTGTTCAATTGATAAAGCGGATATCTGTCAGAGCGATCTGATCTCCGGTGAGCGCCATATATACTGTAACATTTTTGTCATGCAGAGAAGTGATGTTTTCTATGCTGACACCAAGGTTTTCGGTCTTAAATACCACCTGATCGCCCTTTTTTTCTACGGAAAGCTCGCAGTCAATGCCATTGATGTTGATCTTTTTCCATTCGTCCCAACCGGGGAAAGAATCTTTTCTCTTCATAATGAATCTGTTAGTGGCATACTGTTCGGTGGATTCAATCTCGCCGTTAAATTTAATGAGGGCATACTCGCGGTAGTGGGCTCCGTTCACAAGTCCGTTATCGGAGCTGAAGAGGACCACGTAAGGACAATTCCATATGAAATCCGCTCCGGGTAGACTCATGGTATTCATGGCAAGCTTTATGCGCCCATTGATCTTAAGCCCCTCTGTGTGAGCTGAGCGGAATCTGTCAATCTGGATGTTTTTGATATCCGATTCCAGGTGATCCAGGAAGCTGACAGGCTTTGCTATCCTTGGTATATCTGCCTGTTCCGTGATCCTGCCTGTGGGTTCGACAGTGATGTTTGACAATCTGCAATTCTCACCGGTCAGTCCGATATAAACTTTTTTCGATCCGCCGGGGAGGGCTATCACGACTTCCTTAGAATAGTTTGGGGCTTTCATGATAAGCCTTATGTGATCTTCAAACCGTCCGGAGATGATCTCATATCTTCCGATGCGACCGCCTTCCTGCGATCCGGTCGCCTCCTCCGTTTCCTTTTCATCTATCTTTCTGGCCGCTGTTGTACGGCTGTTTTTGTCAAACCATATCTCGGCATATTCAACATAATGATATCCTTTGATAGCCTTTTCGTTGTCGTGAACCCTTCCGTCATAGGAGTCAAACAGTACGATGGAAGGTGCACGGAATTCCTTGTCTTCCGCCAGCTCACACTCAAAGCCGATAATCTGAACCTCGTTTTCCACGGAAATTCCGGCTGAGATATTCTCCCTGTATTCGGTACATGTTATCTCGGATTCCAGCTGGGGTGCTATCTCACCGGCATTGTCATTGCGCTCGGAATCGATGATCTTTACCATAATGTCCGCAAATTCGGGGTCAAATTCCTCTCCTGCGCCTTCGACAAAGACTTCCCTTGCCAAAAATGTGGGCTTTGCATCTCTGTATCTTTTTCGGCTGGTCATGGCAACATATGTATTTGCAACAGCTATGATCCTGGCAACCTCGGGTATGTCTTTTCCCTTAAGCCCATCGGGGTAGCCGGTTCCGTTGTATTTTTCGTGGCAATACCGGGCTGCCTGACTCAGGAAAGGATATTCCGTGATCTTTGAGAGGATTTCATAACTGATGAGAGGTTTTTGCTGCATGATATCCATTTCTCTCTTTTTCAGATCGGAATCGTTTTTCAATATTTCATCAGGTATGCCTAAGAGACCTATATCGTGCAGGAGAGCCGCATAGTATATCTTATTGCAGTCTTCTACGGACTTGCCGGCATATTCAGCGATCTTTTTTGCGTATGCGGCAGTCCTCTGGGCGGTTCCTTTTGCGTATTCATCCTTTTTTTCGGCTGCGGAAACGAATGCGTTCGCAGTCTGATCGAAAATGCGGTACATTTGAGTCTGCCTGCCGAGGAAATCCCGGATCTGTATCTCATGCGCTTCGGATACGGTGTTATTGATATCCAGGTATGTGCTTATATACAGGAATATAGACACCATAACCATGGACATGTTTACGATGGAAATGCCGTAGGTAAATATCTGCAGTATTCCGAAAAATAAGGGTGCAAATGTATATATCATCAGTGACCGGAACATTATCCTGGTAAAGACTTTCCTGTACTGGATCAGAACGGAAAATACTATAAACGGACATATGACCGGGATTATGTAAGAGATTATGAATCCGTTTCCACGATGATATTTGTTGGTCTCATCAAAATAGTAATACAGGTTGGTAAATGCGGCCACCACAGCCAGCAGCATTCCTAAGACGGCCATGGAACTGCATAGTCTCAGCCTGAAGGGTATATGTTTTTCTTTGCCTTCGGTCCGCATCCAGTCGGCAATGTACAATGTAAGTCCCAGTACGATCGCAGGCGTGAGAAAGAAGACCATGAAGTTGCTCACTCTAACCATTACATAAGATTTGCTGCCCGGTACGCCTGCATATATATATGCCTGTCTGTCGAACCACAGCAGAAAAAGGGCCGTGAGCTCCATAAAAACCAGGATCCCTTTTCTGGATCGGGATAAAAAACGGGTCAGAAGCAGCAGCAGCACCATAGTCGCACATACGCCGCACAGCACGAGCATAATATTCAGTTGGTTTGATCTGATAAATTCAAACATGTTGTCCTCTCGTATTGCAAGTAAAGATTATGACTCAACCCTTGGTATTATCTCCTTTGAGAGCCGCATCCCCGCGTATTCCGGCAAGTTTGTCCTTAAAGGCTTCGTATTCTTCCAGAAGCGCCGGCGTTTTTTCATTTACAACTGCTTTTTCTCCTTTTTTTGCAGCATTTTCAAGATCGCCCGCTAAGGCTGAAAGATCCGCTGCTCCGATGATATCTGCAGATTTTTTCAGGGCGTGGACCTTGGCGTAATAAAGGTTCAGATCGTTTCCTGCCAGGGCTTCCCGGATGGCCGCCGCGTTGCTGTCTATGGTATCCAGAAACAGGGTGAGGGAGAAAATATAATTGGACACGTCGACAAAGCTTTTGAGTCCCTCCTGCACGGACAGACCTTCCGTATTCATAAGCCAGCTCATCTCCTGAGGCAGTTCCTTTGAAGAGTTGGCCAGCATGTTTTCTGCAGGCTTTTCCATGGTCTCATCCGGCAGATGTCTCATGATGGTGCGCTCCAGCGCTACGCTGTCTATAGGCATCAGCAGATAACCGTTATATCCCATGGAGGTGTAGTAATCTTCTCCTTCCGTGGTGTTCGTCGTGAGGGCATATACAGGCAGATCCGGATTAGTCTCCCTGATGCGGGCTATGGTATCAGTCCCTCTCATCCCGGGCATCATATGATCCAGCAGTACTACATCAAATCTGGTATCTCTGATCTTGTCCAGACACTCCTCACCGCTCTCGGCAGTAGTCACAAACACTCTGGTACTGCTCAGAAGATTTTTGATGACATTCAGATTCATGGCATTGTCATCCACTATCAGGATATCGGCATCGGGGGCCACAAACTGTGGAATATACGGGCCGTTCAGTGTATTCCGGACTCCGTTTTCATCGAATGCTCCCACGGGAGTTTTATCTATAATGTGCTGTTTTATGGTCAATATGAACTCGGAACCCTTGCCGTATACGCTGTTGCAGGTAAGTTCCGCACCCATTTTTTCCGCAAAGCGGCGGGAAATATCGAGTCCGAGACCTGTCATATGTATACTGCCGTTGTCATGTTCGTCGAGGCGGTCGTATGCGTTGAAGAGCTTGTCCAAATCATCTATCCTGATGCCCTTGCCCGTATCGCGGACGGAAAACCGCAGAGTTATGTCATCACCCGCCATCTCGATAATGGAAACGTGGAGTGAAAAACCACCTATATCGGTATATTTTATGGCATTTGTGAGCAGGTTTATAAGGATCTGTTTGACTTTTTCATGATCCCCCAGCAGACGGCACGGCAGCATTTCATCCACATCCACGTCAAAACTCAGACCTTTTTCGGTGCTGCGCTCTCTTATCATGGGTACGATGGATCTGAGCATTTCCGTGATGTCATATTCCTCTTCTGTCAGATACAGGTTGCCCGATTCGATCTTTGACATATCCAGAAGATCGCTGATGAGTGACAAAAGTGATTCAGAGGCTTTTTTAATGTCCAGGGAGTAGTTGATAATGGACATGAAGTATTCCTTTGGAACCCCTGTTGCATTTTCTCTCAGGATCATCTCGTTCATACCCATGATGGTGCTGATGGGTGTGCGTATGTCGTGTGACATGTTGGCCAGGAAGCGGGATTTTGCGGTGCTCGCCCTCTCCGCCTCCTCTTTGGCCTGCCTGATCTGGGCATATTGTCTGCGGATGACTGTGGTATTCATGACGCGCAGTACGACCACCACAGTGATCAGGACCAGGAATAGCAAAAATAATACCCTGATGAGCCCTGTTTCCATTATGTGTGGTTTTTTTACGATCTGAAAACTCTCATCCACAAGAGTCTGTTTGCCGGAGTTGTCCATTACACTGATATGAAGGGTGTAATTGCCGTATGCAAGTCCGGTGTATTCCAGAGTCTGAATGTTGCTGCGCATCGTCTTGATGCCGTCGTCTTCGTCTCCCTCCATGTATATACGTATTTCGGGGTTTAGCGTAGTGTAATCCAGCACAGCCGGTGTGATACGGATCCTGCCGTTGCCCGGCGGTATGATATATTTTCCGCCCTCATCGGGGGTGAGCTTGTCTTCGCCGTAGTATATAGAGCTTATAGCAACCTTGATGGGGGTGGCGGTCATGGAAATATGATGAATGTTCACCCGGCTGATACCGTTTCTCACGGGAATATAAAGATACCCTTCATCGTCCAGAACACTGTAAGATAACGTGGTGGGCGTGCCCGTGAGTCCGTTTTCGGTCGTATAAAGCCTGTATTCCGACACATCGTCTGCCAGCATGGATTCACTGTTCACCATATAGATGCCGTAGGATGATATTATCCACATATTGTCCGTTTCGTCGGAATATATGTCGTAGTTGTTATTGTAAGGGAAGGTGGTGACAGGGTGTATCACACCATCCTTCATGTATTCGATGGAATTGGATGTGATCAGCCAGATAACACCGTGTTTCTCATCTTTTTTGATGCGCATTATGACATCGCTGGTCAAACCTTCATCCCTGCCTATGTGGCGGATATTTGTTCCGTCCACAGTGTAGATTCCGCCGCCGTCGGTCCCGACATAGATCTTGCCGTCATCACCTTCCTCTACGGTGAGGGAGACCGTGTTTTTGATGCCGTCCGATGCATCTATGACACGGTCGATTTTTCCGTTTTTAATGATGGTCAGTCCGCCGTTGGAACCTGCCAGAACCGATCCGTCATCCGTAATATTGATACTCCTGATCTCGCTGTCGGGCAGGCCGCCGGAGGCGTTGTATGATGTAATGCTGCCGTCTTTCGAGAGATGTACAAGACCAAGGTTGTTGGTGTATGCACCTATCCACAGATCATCGTCCGTTCCCGCTGCAATACAGCGTATACGCGCATCGCCAATGTATTCGGTCAGGGCATTTGTCAATGGGTGCCGGTTTTCATCCAGTATGGTGAGCCCCCTGTCCGTCCCGATATAGAGATCATTTTTGTAAAAACATGCCGCGTTCGTCACGATCTCAGGTAATCCTGCCTCGGCGGTCAGATCCACGAAATTATTGGCTACGATCTTCATCACGCCCTGGGTTGAAGAAGCAAACCACATATTGCCCTGATAGTCGGATGTCATCATCTCGATGCCGCTGTTTAAGGGGATGTCGATCTTGTGAAAAACGTAATCTGTGTCTATGTATCCGACAGTATCCGTAGAAGAGATCCAAAGTCTGCCGCAGTCGTAGCTCATCCAGTGAATTTCCGTGAGGGGATCGACTGAGATCTTCGTCATGTCGGAAGCCTTGTCGCCGAATTTTCCGTAGTACACGGAACCGGTTTCGGTGCCCAGATATACCATGCCTGCATGATCGGGATCGGCCAGAATTGCGGAGATATGCTCCATTGCAAGGTCTTCGCTGCTGTACACAGAAGTGACGGTCTTATCACTGATACTGAATATGAGACCGTTTTTGGTCTGTCCGTATATCACGCCGTTGCTGTCGCTGTCCAGTCTCAGTATCCTCTCGTCCGAAAGCCTCTCATCCTGCAGTGCAGATACCAGAAAATCATCGCTGATGCAGTAAACTCCGGCTGTGGTGCCCACGAAAACATTGCCTTCCGGATCTTCCGCAAACTCACGGATCGAAGAGGGTAACAGCCCTTCACGGTATGTTATGTGCGTCTGATGGTCTCCTTCGATGACCACGACACCGTTGTCATTGGTGCCTACCCAGATGCGGGATTTGCTGTCCTCAAACAGACCGCGGCCGCTTGTCATGCCGTAGGTCGTATCCATACGGGTGAAGTTGGATCCGTCATATCGTATGATACCACTGTATCCGCCAATCCAGATATATCCGTCACTTGATGCCAGCACATAGTTGGCATCGGAAGTCGGAAGTCCGTTGGTCGCATCATAAACCCGGGTGGTGTAACCGGTGTTTTTGATCTGACCGGTTACGGCATATCCACCGCCGTTGGTGACCGTGTTCGCCGGGACAATGCCGGCCGTGCTTATGAGTCCTGCGAGAAAACATAATACGGATAATATTATTTTTTTGTGTATTCTGATCTGCATGTAGAGTCAACCCTTCTTTTTCATACATCCGGATTATATTTTTTCAATACAGCTTTTACTTCATCCAGAGAATCCATAAATACTTCCACACATTTTGGATCAAACTGAGTGCCCTTGCCCTCTTCTATGATAGCCAGGGCCTTCTCGAGAGGAAATGCGGGCTTGTACACACGCGGTGAAGCCAGTGCGTCAAAGACATCCGCAACAGACATTATGCGCGCTGCCAAAGGTATAACCTCGCCGTGAAGACCTTCCGGGTAACCTTTCCCATCCCATCGCTCGTGGTGATAAGCGGCCATATTGCGGGCTTCTTTGAGGTAGTTGTCGCCTTCTATGGTGCTGATGGCGTTTTCCATGATCTTTTTACCGGCTGTGGTATGTGTCTTCATGATGGCAAATTCCTCGTCGGTGAGTTTGCCGGGTTTATTGAGGATGCCGTCAGGTATGTTGATCTTTCCGATATCATGTAAAGGCGCGGAACGGACCACATCTGACATGAACTTCGGGGTGATCTTGTTGGCGTAGTAACCTTTTTTTCGAAGACCTTCGACTATTATCTTTACGTAAGCGGCGGTCTTCTGAACATGAGCCCCTGTATCCGAGTCTCTGCTCTCGACCATATCTGCCATGGTGGTGATAAGTCCGTCCTGCATCTTTGCGGTGGAGTCGGACAGACGGCGTATGCTGCGCATCTGTTCGGCTTGTTTTTTGGTCATACGGCAGGCTGCTTTGTAGAGGTTTTCGATCTCATCGCCTGTATGTATTCCGAGGCTCCTGAAGAGCTTGACATCTTCGTCCATGCTCTGCTGCGTGTCCGATGTGTTTGCGATCCTGTCCATACATTTCATGATGGAGTTGACAGGTATGATAATGTGATATTTCGCCAGCCATATGGCAAATACCATGATCAGCAGGAAATACACCAGGAATACGGAGATGACTTCAACGTAAAAACTTCGCTGCATGGCGCCGAGCTTGAACATGTCCACGTCTGCTCCGACATAACAGACGCATCGTCCGGAGGAGTCGTAAACCGGTTCGTATGCGGTTAAAAGATTTCCAAAGGTGTCATTGGTGATGATGGGATCTATCCGCTTGCCTGCCAGAAGGTCGCCCAGATAGTCGGAAAAACCTTCATCAAATTCAATGAGTGTCCCGGGATCTTCGCCTTCCAATCCTTCGGTGTCGATGTCGAAAACCACATGACATCCGTCTTCCCGTATCTGATAAACATACAGATACGTAATATCCGTCGAGCTGTTCAGTATCCGGGACAAAAGCTCCTCGGATTGCGCATAACCTTCAGCCGTTCCGCGGCTTTCCAGAAATTCATCTATACGGTCTCCGTCCAGTACCGATGCTGCAAGTTTGGCGGTACCCTGAGCCATGCGGGCGTGATCGTTGACCACGGTCTTGTTGTATACGGACATTCCTATACCCATAGCGACCGATGATATCACAAAAAGGGACAGAGCCAGAACCAGCAGTATCTTGGTCTGCAGAGATAATCTGCGCACACCGATCTTTTCAGCCGGGGCTGTCCTGTCTGTCTGGAAAGGTTCCTGGAGCCATCCCTTAAAAGAAAAGATTTCGTAATATTTTTCGGGGATCAGCCGAACAGCTATGATGACGATGAGCATGGTCATGATCTTGTCGGGCAGATCCATTATAAGACTTGACAAAAGACATGATACAGCCATATTAAAATGACCGGTTTCATACAGGATTCCTGCCAGTGATTCGCTGTCAAAAGTCAGTTCCTCCATAAACCAGGGGATGACAAAACCCAAGCCGCCGCCTATGAGTGTAAAGGCGATGATCATGCCGATAATGCCGGTGATTTTTTTATGCCAGCCGTGGCTTGAAAAAAATGCGGCCAGAATCGCTATGATGACATTAAGTGAGCCGTAATAGAGGGAGGCGGGATCGAGCACGGTTTTGACGATATTTGTGGCAAAACCTACGACCACGCCCGGAAGATATCCGCCCATGATGGCTACGGCCACAGTTCCCACCGTGTCCAGATAGAGCGGAAGTTCCAATGCGGTCACGATATAACTCAGCAGCAGGTTCAAAGCAATGCCTGCAAGACATACAAAAAAAGTCGAAATATTATGTTTTCTTCGGAATAAAGCTGATGTTTCCGTGTCTGCCATCATAACCTCCAAAGGATCCTGCGATCTCGGTCAGATCGTTGTCAAGTCAGTGATCATCCTGTATTAGCCAAGTTCAAGGTCAGCTCTGCCGAGTGCCGACATGATGACCTGATCCATATCATAATATTTGTACTCGCCGAGACGTCCGCCAAAGATCACTTTTTCCTCTGCATCGCAAAGCTTGAGATACTCCTGATACAATGCGGCATTTCGTGCGTCATTGACCGGATAGTATGGTTCGTCGCCGGGTTTCCATTCCGAGCTGTACTCTCTGGAGATGACCGTCTTCGGTATGTCGCAGCCCTCTTCGTCTTTGCCGAACTCAAACCATTTGTGCTCGATTATCCTGGTCCAGGGGGTTTCCCGGTCTGTGTAGTTGACTGCGGCATTGCCCTGGAAGTTCGGCTTATCCAAAATCTCCGTTTCAAATCGCACCGAACGGTATTCCAAAGTCCCGAGGGAATAATCAAAATACGCATCGACGGGACCGGTGTAGATAACCTTCTGTGCCCGGGCATTCCAGCTCGCCTTGTCCTCCAGATAGTCGATTCCGAGTCTGACTTCTATCCCGTCCAACATATTCTCGACCATCTTTGTATACCCGCCCGCAGGGATTCCCTGGTACAGCGCGTTGAAGTAGTTGTTGTCGAAGGTCAGGCGTACGGGGAGGCGCTTGATGATGAATGCCGGGAGATCTTTGCAGTCTCTGCCCCACTGTTTTTCGGTGTAGCCCTTGATCAGCTTTTCGTAAATATCACGCCCTACCAGTGAAATCGCCTGCTCCTCGAGATTCCGGGGCTCGCCGGTGATCTCTCGCCGCTGTTGGGCGATCTTTTCCGCAGCCTCATCAGGCGTTACCACTCCCCACATTTTATTGAATGTATACATGTTGAAGGGGAGGGAGTAAAGCTCTCCCTTGTAATTGGCTACGGGAGAATTTGTAAAACGGTTAAATGTTGCAAAACGGTTTACATAATCCCAGGCTTTTTTTTCGTTGGTATGAAAAATATGGGCTCCGTAAATATGAACATTGATGTCTTCGATCTTTTCGGTATAGACATTTCCGGCGATATGATCGCGCTTGTCTATGACGAGAACAGATCTTCCGGCTGAATGGAGTTGCTGTGCGACGGTCGCGCCATACAGTCCGGAACCCACTATCAGATAATCGTACATGTATTCTCCTTTGTATGCGTCTTTCGATGAACATAAAAACCCAACATGATTTTATCATAAAAAAAGAAGAATGGCAATAATGCCATTCTTCTGATTACATTCTTCCGTCCAGGAATTTTCCTGTCTCTTTGTGGGCAAATTCAGGGATCATGGTGCAAAACAGGTCTATAAGGTCTTTTCTTGACCAATGACCGGCTTTTTTAAATGCTGCGATCTCTGAAGTGAAATATTCCAATCTGTCATTGTCAAAATCAGCATCTTTTTTCACAATGCCTATATCTGCAAAACGGTTAAGATCCAGGGTCTCACCGTCGGTATAGAATTCCTCGTAGTCTTTCTCTCCTGTGGTATCGCTGGTGAAAAAATAGACGGGATATTTGCCCCGGGATTTAAGTTCGTCCACGCGATCTCTGGCTTCCTGCTCGGTCTCGCATCTGACGGGTTCGTATCCAAGACTTTCAAGATAGCGCTCGGCTATGTGGCTGAAGGTCACCATGTTAAGTCTTTCGTCAAGCTTTGGAAAATAAATATCCCTGTTTTCGCCCGTCAGCGCAGACAGAATACACAGTATTCCTGATTCTCTCGGTGTTACAAAGTAGCGTCTGACATCTTCGGGTGCAGATATGGGCTGGCCTTTCTCCAGGCGTTTATTGAATCCGTACAGCAGTGACCCGTCGGAAAAAGCCACATTTGCAAAGCGCGCCGTAGACACTGTCACATCCATGCTCCTGCGGTTCAGATAGTATTCCATAATGCGTTTGCTGGCGCCCATCATATTGACTGGATTTGCCGCCTTATCCGTGGAAACGCAGAAATATTTTTTTGCTCCCATGGCAGCTGCCATCTGCATTGTCTTCTCTGTGTTGAAAACATTTACATCGATCATGCGCATCAGCGTATAGGGATCTTTTTCGGAGCGCACATGTTTCAGCGCACTGGTGTTAAAAATATAGTCATATCCTCCAATGCGTGAAGTGGTATCTTTTATGAGAGCGTCGAAGATCTGTGAGCCGCAGTCTATGGCAAATGTGGCGAACTCTCCTGTTCCGTAACCGGTGGAGGATCTTATATCTCTCACGAGTTCAACCATATTATTTTCGCTTATATCCACAACATGTAGCACCTTGGGATCCCCGGCAAAGAGCTCCCTGCATATGGCTGATCCTATGGTCCCGGCGCCTCCGATGACCAATATTCTGAAGTCATGTATCATATCTTTGATACGGTTGTTCCATGCTGCCAGATCCTCGCCAAAAAGGGGTGCGTCCCTGCCTATCAGCGGCAATATGTTGTCTTTGGTCATGATCATCCTCCTAGAGGTATTTTGCAAGTTCGGGTGAGGGTTTTGGAAGGTCTTTGAAGGCGGTCTTCCATTTCCGGGAATCGGGGTGTATCACTGCCTCGGCAGTGAGAAAGATCAGCTTGAAATACAGAGACAGTGATCTGTGGTCGGCATACCAGCATTCCAGTTCGCCCTTGTACGGTCCGATCACATCGTTACGAAATGCGGTTTTGTCCTCCATCTGCTGCAGAAGCTCCTCCTCGTTTCTGAAGACAATGGAACCTATGCCCGAAAGACCCGGGCGGATCCTCTTAAGCTTCCTCTTGACTTTGGGTGAATAGAGAGCAAACTGCTCCGGCACTATGGGACGATAGCCGATAATGCTCATCTGCCCCGCCAGAATATTTAAAAGCTGGGGTAATTCATTGATCTTGGTCTTCCTCAGGAATCTGCCCATAGGCAAGATCCTGGGGTCGTTTTTCTCGGTGAATATCCCGCCTTTCATGTTTGGGGAATCCTTGAGCATCGTAGCAAATTTTAACAGCTTAAAGGGGCGGTTGCCTTTTCCCATTCTGAGCTGTTCGTAGAAAATATAGTGTTCTCCGGTGAGTTTTAAGCCTATCATGATGGGTATCATAAATGGCAGCAGTATGATGATGGCTATAAAGGAAAACAAAATATCAAAAAATCTCGTCATATATCTTACCTCTCGCCTGACATGTCTTTTATACGCTCTTCGCTGAAACCTTCCGTGCTCTCTCTGCGGAATATGATCTTCAGTGTTTCAAATATGATCTGGACATCCATCAGCACGCTGTAATTCATGATGTACATAAGATCCAGCTTCAGCTTGTCAAGGGCTGTAGTGTTATATTTGCCGTAAACCTGGGCGTATCCGGTCAGCCCGCCTTTGACCTTGGATCTGAAAGTGAATTCAGGAATCTCTGAGGTGTAATATTCAACATTTTCAACGCGCTCCGGTCTTGGTCCCACGATGGACATCTCGCCTTTCAGGATATTGATGAGCTGCGGAAGCTCGTCGATCCTGGTGGC
This sequence comes from Lachnospiraceae bacterium, assembly GCA_017540915.1. The sequence continues at coordinate 2,457 of JAFYAD010000220.1, read as the reverse complement.
GCGGATGATACGTCCGACTTTGGTGATGCGGTCGTCGTGTTCACCTGCCGGTCTGGGGCGGCCGTCTTTCTCGGCATCCACTATCATAGACCGGAATTTTAAGATCATGAATCTCTTATTTTTCAGCGTGCATCTCTCCTGCCTGAAAAATACCGGTCCACCGTCATCGAGCTTTATGGCTATCGCCGTTATCAGCATGAGAGGACTTAAGATCACCAGGGCGATACCTGAAAAGAATATGTCCATCACTCTTTTGATGAATCGCCTGAAGGCACTCATGCCGATATTTCTGCACAAAAACAGAGGAGTGTCAAAAAGGTTCAGCTCATCCGATGTTTTCACTATGATGTCCGAAATCTTGGGCACGAAATAAACTCTTTTATCTTTTTCAAAACACATTTTGAGGATCCGGTTTTCACTGCCTGCGGACACATCGTTTATCAACACTGCGTCATAATCGGGAAGCTCGGCTTCAATGGCCTCCATGCCCACGTCCACGTTGATCTTTTTGATGATCTTGTATTTGTGGATCAGACCGTTGACCTTTTCCGTGAGTTCGTTATTATATTCGCCGTCGATCTCCAGGATCAAAAGCGGTGGGAAACATCTGCGGTACAGGCGTATCATAAAGATCACTACGATACCTGCCACCACAGTCTGCAATAAGAACAGCAGAAAATATGCCACTGTAAAACTCAGGAAAAATCTGAAGTTACCGGCTATCGCCATGGAGATCAAAACTTCCAGCACATCCACCACCAAAAAGGTCAGAGCCTGGGATGCCGCGATATTGGCGGTTCTCTCCACTCCTATCCTGAAGGCATACAAAACCTTGCCTATGGTGAGATACAACACAAGGTAGATTAGCAGTGACATACCCATATTACCCATGCCGAAAAGATAGACATTAAGCTCCATCTTTTCCATGACAACATTCTGCACGAGACTGTGCCAGCACAGGTAAAAAGACAGTTCGGCGAATATGGTCAGGATGACCGTACACAAGCCTCTGTATATGTATTTAAGAGATCCTTTTTTCTTGCCGTTCATGATGAGATTGTCTCCGTGGTCCTCTGTCTTTTGATCATTCGAAAATCAAAGTGAATTTACCGCTAAATGCCTCGGCTCCGCTGAAAGAAATATAGATGTTGTCCGAGTCGGAAAGATTAAGCCCGGAAAGATCTATCACTGTCTTAGAAGAGAGAGTGATACTCCGGCTTATCTCCGGATCGTCCAATACGGGCCAGTACTGGTTTTCGACGTTCAGGTTTCTGCCCAGTCCCAGTGTTACGGAGGAAGCGCCTTTTACGTCTGTTGCTGAGATGGTGAGTGTCTTCCCGGAAAGAGCGGACCATTCCACGCCGGATATCTGATAGACATTTCCTGTCTTGATGATGCCGAAGCCGGCATTACCGGAAGGAACGGGCTCGGATACAACCCATCCGGAGAGACCGAGATCACCCTTCCATGTGTGATCACCGCCACCTTCAGAAGGTTTATAAGGCTTGAATTTGGAAACCTTTTTAGAGAGCTTTTTCAGGGCTTTACGCTCTTTTGCACGAAGGTAGGTGCCCTTTGTCCTGTCGTACATCTCACTGGTAGCTGTGTCCCATATCAGAGGGCACATTCCGTTTTTGCAGGCATATTTTATCAGGGCTTTGTAGAGCTCAAGCCTGTATTTCGTGTCACTGTACTGCATAACATTAACGTTATACTCACCTATGATGACAGGATAACCCTTGTCGCAGAAGCTGCGTTTAGCTATACCCAGAATGTTTTTCATGGAATTGATGGCGGTCTTGCGGTCTTCCTTTGAGTCCTTTGAGCTGAACTCCAGGTAACTGTAAAAATGTACGGATACTATAAGCCTGCCTTTGACTGTATCTTCGGGCATCTTAAAACGTCCGTCACTTGTGGCGGCAATATCTGTTCCGAATCCTGCCACCAGAATGTATCTGTCGCTGTTGCCGCCGCCGCTTTTGCGTATGATATCCACACAGGTCTGGTTTATCTCATTGACCAGATCATACAGCTCGTCCTGAGATTTGTAATATCCGGAATCGGAAACATATTCGTTTGGTGTGTTCAGGGCAGCGCTGAGCTCTTCGTTGGCGGTCTCCAGGATCAGTTTGTCCGGATAATCTTTGTAATGATCGGAGAGCTGTGTCCAGACAGCTTTGTATTTCTCCATGGCGGCTTTTCGCTCGGACTCTTTTGAAGATCCGAATGAAGCCCACCATCCGCTGTCGTAATGGATATTCAACACGACATAAAGACCGTCATCCAACGCCCAGTTTACGATCTCATCGACCCTTGCCATATAATCCGGGTTGATAGTGTATTTTCCGTCTTCGGACATCATGTTAGACCATGCCACCGGTATGCGGACGGTCTTGAAACCGGCTTTTTTGTAGCCGTCTATGGCAGTCTTTGTGATGACCGGTGAACCCCAGGCGG
>JAFYAD010000219.1 GCA_017540915.1 Lachnospiraceae bacterium | reverse complement strand
CGGCGTGTTTTCACACATATATGCCGCACAGATCCTGCCATCCGCCTTTGCCTGTCTCACAAGATCGTTATGCGCGGTGCGTATAAGCTCCTCAAAATATGTGAGATGTTTAAGATCTCTCATAACTGTTCTCCTGTATTATTACACATCAACCAAAATGTAGCTTTTTCAATCCCTCTATCTCTCCGCAGATATCACTGATGGTGCACTTATCGCAGTCCTTTGGCAACCCCTTTTGTATCATGGATAAGGAATTTATAACCGATGCACCTAAAGCGGCCTCCGTTTTCAATGCCCCGTAATCGAAAGCCGGATCAGTGATAAATGTTATCCTGATCGCCAAAACCCTGGGATCCTTTTTGTAATGTGAAATATAAGTACACCCGAGTTTCTCAAAGGATATCCCATCCGCAACCGCTTTTTTTCCTACCCGCACCCTTTCTGCCGAGGACTGTCCGGAGGTCCTGATCATGATATTCTCGGGATATACATGAAATTTTACAAAATCCATATCCTGCAAAAGGCGATGCGCCTGCACTGTTGAAAGCCCGTCTCCTTCATCCTCATCTCCCACCAGCACCTCACATATCCTGGCATAATCAGAGGAACGTTTTATGTCTCCGATATCCGCTCCCACAACCCTAACCAAATCTTCCGTAACCAGGTTTTTATCGGATGTCACACATGTCAGGTTTACGGCATGTTTATCCGTACTGCCAAGCTCCAGCGCAGTATCGCTCTGAAACAGCATGGTGAAGTTTTCACTCTCATTCAGGATGCAATTCCCGTCATATCTGTACATCCGGCATTCAAAGGGATCCAGAGACTCCTCTATCCTGCGGATCAAACCATCATAAAGCTCCATCTCAAGCCTTCAAACCCTTCTGTCTTGCATATTCGGCGGCACCTAAAGCTCCCATGAGCTGAGGGTCGGTCTTAAGCTCCACCACCTTTATCTTCAGCACCTTCTCGATAGCTGCCTTAAGTCCATCATTTTTGGCGCAGCCGCCGGTCAGAGCGATACTGTCTGTGGCACCTGCTTTTTTGGCCATTACAAAACAGCGTTTTGCCACAGCCATCTGAATCCCGGCTGCGATCTCCTCCACAGGCTTGCCCTCGCCCACTAAGCTTATGACCTCGGATTCGGCAAAAACAGTACACTGTGATGTAATAGGGATCACATTTTTGGCACTGAGGGAGAGCTTTGAAAACTCATCCAGATCCATCTCAAAGGATCTTGCCATTGCCTCATAAAAACGTCCTGTTCCTGCCGCACACTTGTCATTCATGGCAAAGTTTATGACCGTGCCGTCCGTATCTATCGCAATACCCTTGACATCCTGCCCACCTATATCTATGACAGCCCTTACTGTTGGATCCGTAACATGCACGCCCATTGCATGGCATGAGATCTCCGAGATATTCTCATCCGCAAAGGGGACTTTATTGCGGCCGTAGCCCGTGCCGATCAGATACGAAAGCTCTGATGCTTCCTTAAGCCCTGCACCTGACAAAACCGCATCCAATGCCAGTCTTGCCGACTCCTCCGACCGTATTTTACTGCGTATGGTGGTATGGGACAGGATATTGCCCGCCTCATCTAATATTACCGCTTTTGTGTATGTGGAACCTACGTCGCATCCTCCGAAATATTTCATACCGGTCTCCTTAATTATATTTCTTTTATGCTGTCATACTTATTGAACGAAACTAACTGCCATTTTCTAAATCCCGGAATAATGACCGGATTTCGTTCAATAGTTGGGTGAACATATAGCTAAAATCGTTAACAAGTATATCTTATCTGACTGTGAAAGATTCACTCTATACGCCCATATTCTCCAGCGCCAGTACAGCCCCTGCGTATACAGGCGCCTTCTCATCCAGCTCAAATACTGTGCGTCCCAACATGTCGTTTTTGGCGTGAGCGCTGTCCATGGTGATAACACCGACTATATCCATGCTGTCTATCTTTCCGAGACTATCTGTTCCATCAGAGGATTCCCCGGCACTGCCCTCATCTGCCAAAAGCTTCAGTGAATCCGGCTCATCCAGCCGATTGATGATAACTCCAAGCTTATCGTATCTTACCAGCTCGTCCGCAACTTTCCGGATAGTCTTAATGACCTCTATACCCTTTTTGCTCATGTCCGTCACCAGAAAAAGATGGGTAACCTTATCCATGACCCTGCGGTTTACCTGTTCGATACCGGCCTCGCCGTCGATGACCACATAGTCAAATTCCTCACTTACCATAGCTATAACTTCTTTAAGGTAAGAATTTATGGAGCAATAACAGCCTGCACCTTCGGGACGTCCTATGGCTAAAAAAGAGAAGTTATCTTTTTCCACAATGGCATCAAATATCCTGTATCTCGCCTCACTGAGCAGTTCTACTGCTTCTCTGCCCTCTCCGCCCTCGGCCTTTTCTATGACATCCGTCCTGATATTATCAAGTGTCTCCGAAACCTCAACACCGAGGGCCGTAGCCAGCCCCACTGCCGGGTCCGCATCTATGGCCAGTATCTTCGAACCCTTATGCTTTTCAGCCAGCGCACGCACAAAAGCAGCACATACCGTAGTCTTTCCAACTCCGCCCTTTCCCGTAAGTGCCAGGATCTTCGTATCTTTTTTCATATGAATCCCTTTTTACTATTCACAGACAATACTCTGTATTTTATGGGTTAACAGCCTTCCTGACAAATTGCCGATGCCATTACAGGCCTGTGGAATGCCAGTAAAGCAGCTGCAAATAGTAAAAATCCTTTCTGATAGTTTTTTAACACACAATTTATACTTTTTAACGATTTTGGTTACTAATTCACCGGACTATTGAACGAAATCAGAAAATACTACGAATATAAATAATGGCAGTTATTTTCGTTCAATAGTATAACATGATAGCAAAAAAACACTTTCAAGTCAAAAAAATACCGCAGGTTTCCCTGCGGTACAAAATGAAAATATGAAGAAAACGTGTGGTGTTATCTGTTATATCTTGAAGAAATCGATGGCCGCGCTCATGCCCTCATTGATGCTGCGCATTTCGGCAGTAGATGACTGCGTATCCGCGCAAGCATCTGTAACGGTCTGGCAGGAAGCGGCAACCTCTTCTGCGGAAGCGCCAAGCTCCTCTGATATTGCGCCGAGATCTGTAGTGGTATTGGAAAGCTCCACTCTGATAGCGTTAAGTTTTTCGGTCATCTCACGAATAGCGTCGATCTCTACCACGGATGCCTCTACAGACTGTGACAGAACAGTAAACTTCTGCTGTGCATTCTCAATATCAGCCTGCTCTTTATTGATAACATTGAACACACCGTTACTGATCTCAACCGTGTCATTGGAAAGTTCAATGACATTCTCAATGATGGCTTTGATCTCCTTTGCGGATTCTGCGGAAGAATCTGCCAGAGTTCTGATCTCATCAGCCACAACCGCGAAGCCTCTTCCGGCATCGCCTGCGCGGGCTGCCTCGATGGACGCATTGAGCGAGAGAAGGTTTGTCTGCTCGGCAATAGACTCGATAGCCTGTATTGCAGACCCGATATTACCGATGGCACTGTTGGTCTCAGCAATCTTTGCGGAAATATTCTGCATTGCTTTAACCGACTCATCCGCACCGGAATATACTGACTTCATGCAGACAGTAGCCTCGTCGTTTGCAGTGCGTATTGTCTGTGATGCATCGGAAAGGTTCTTAACGTTGTCGTTGAGCATGTCAATATCATTGCCGAGGTCGACAGCCTTCTCAGCCAGGAGCTGTGCATCTTCCGCAACTGTCTGGGATGTTGATGCCACCTCATTGATAGCGATATTGATCTGGGATACGGACTCAACATTATGACCTGTCATGCCATCCACATTGATGATAACATTATTGAGCACGCCGGCTGAATCTTTGACCGAACGCATAGACGTTGACAGCGCATTCTTCAGCTCATCAAATGCCTTCAAAATGCCGACAGTCTCTTTGATGTGTGATGTGGCATCACATGTAGCCGTAACATCACCTGTACTGAGCTTTTCAAGAGAAACAGCCACAGCCCTCAAAGGATTACCGATAACTCTCTCTACCAGAACTGCCAGTGTCAGGAATATGATGATGCAGACCAGAGTTATGATAATTACCAGATTACGGGTAGCTATGATACCTGACAAAATATCCTCTTCATCTGCTGTAAGAACCGCAATATAGGCATCATCCTTGCCCACGTAATAAGCGGCATATTTGATGGCGCCTTTATATTTGTACTCGATACATGCCGGCTCGGGATGTTTACCCTCCGCAAGCTCTGCCACAAGGCCCTTAACCGCCGCATTCTCCACCGGATTACCAATCTTTGACTCATCCGGATGATGCAGCATCGTGCCCTCTGTGTCGACGAAGTAAATATATGCACTCTTGCGTCCCAGTGAAGAGACATCGGAAATAGATTCTGCCACGTTATTGACCAGGGTAGCGCCACCTACATATCCGATGGGCTGACCTCCGTTCATAACCGGATAATAAGTACTCATTACAAGCTGTCCCGTAGAAGGAGACTCCATTATGCCGGTATTATACACTCCGTCTGCTGACAATATCGAGCTGCGAAGCTGTTCACGGGAATCGCCCGTTCTTAAAACCTTGCCTATTACAGCCCCCACCGGATGTGTTATAACCTTGGTATCCCAGTCGGCTATGTAAAGACCTTCCCATCCGTCAAGATCCGCAAAGAAATCCAGTGTGTACTGCTGTGCAGCTGCTGCGATCTGAGGATCATCCGGATTTAATAACGCCTGCTTTACAATAGGCGCTGTGGAAAAAGTCATCAAAATACGCTCATTTGTAAGAGTAGCCGAGTCAAAAGCCGCTCCGGTTCCCTCAATAACCTGAAGAAGGGAGTTATTGGTCCACTTCTTCATCTCATTGCTGCTCTTCGTAACGATCACGATACTCAGTATCAATGCGGTACATAAGAGTGGAAGCAAAGCATAAAGAATAAGCGTGATCCGCAAATTCAGTCTGGATTGCTTTCCTGATGTCTTAACGTCTGCCATAACACAATCCTCCAATACATTTAGTCTTTGATCCGCTTTCGATTGTCAACACAATCGTAAAAACCTGTTAACTATTATAGCCGATTACTCTGTCATTTGTCAAACGATATAGGGCAAATATTGCCAATAAAAATACCGGGAGTGAAACACTCCCGGTTTACCGCTATTCCATGATCATAAAAGATTTTTTAAGAGTTCATCTCTCATACCGTCATATTTAGCGTCCATGATGCCGAAATCCATCTCCTTATACGACCAGACGGCATGTCCGATACCATGTTTTTTGTATACTGCGTTAATGGCCGCAAACCACTTCAAAGAATCCGCCGCATCGGCACAGTCTATAACGCCATATTCACCGCAGTACAGCACTGTATCGTTTTCCTGCGCTTTTTTGATGGCATCGGCAAACAGATCCTCAAAATACTGTTCGTCAACCTTGCTCTCCTCAAAAGACATATCCTTATCAATGTTGGGATCGTCAACCCAGCTGGCATGCTGATGCGTAAACAGCAGCGGATCATAGCAATGGAAATTGTATACGATCTTGTCATCATAAGGCGGATCAAGATCCACTACCGATATAACGCTGTTGTTGTAATAGCTTCCCACCAGTATCACCACGTCAGGAGCGATCTGTCTGATCCTCTTTATACACTCCTTTGCAATGCGGTTCCAGATGGGGCCGTATTCCTTGTCAGTCACCTCATTCAGAAGCTCAAAAGCAATATGCTCCGGATCGGAACCGAACCTCTTTGCAAACTCGATCCAAAGTCTGTAAAATCTCTCCTGAAGAGTTTCATCCTCAAAGAATCCGGTCTCACCAACTCCGGCATCAAACATATATCCTGCGGTCCTGTGGAGATCCAGCAAAAAATTGAGCCCGTATTTTCTGGCGGTATCAATCGCAAAAGCCACATGCGCAAAACCGCTCTCTATGTAACCGCCCTTGTCATCCTCCAGTATGTTGTAATCCACCGGAACCCTGACATGGTCAAAGCCCATATCCGCGATCTTTTTGAAATCCTCCTCCACTATGAAATTACTGAGCCTTTCCTCACTGTAATCACACTGCGACAGCCATCCTCCTAAATTTACTCCCTTTGAAAAACCTTTCCAATCCTTCATATGACTCCTCCTTGTAAACTATTGCAGCCTTCAGTACCTTTTCTTTTCGTACTTTGCCTTGGTTTTCATGGCAGATAAAAGAGAATCGAACAATGTCATATCATCTCCGTTATCCGGCAAAGCGATATCTTCGCAGACCGCTATATCATATATGATACGTCCTGTG
>JAFYAD010000218.1 GCA_017540915.1 Lachnospiraceae bacterium | reverse complement strand
CATATGAGAACTGCCAGGCGAGAGAGAGGACACAGATCCTCATGGACCTTGCAGGAGAAAAGGGCGGTTTTGTGGTAGGAACCGGAGATCTCTCGGAGCTTGCCCTCGGATGGGCCACCTACAACGGAGATCATATGTCAATGTATGGTGTTAATTCCTCCATTCCGAAGACACTGGTGAGGCATCTTGTAAGATACTGCGCAGATGACTGGAACGGATTTTTTGGCGCGGGAAATACCTCCGGAGAAAATACTGACAGTGTCAGGAATATCTTATACGATATATTGGATACTCCCGTGAGTCCAGAGCTCTTACCTCCGGAAAACGGTAAGATATCCCAGAAGACAGAGGAGCTGGTTGGTCCTTACGAGCTTCATGATTTCTTCCTCTACAATATGTTACGCCGCGGTTTTTCGCCATCCAAGCTTTTCAGGCTGGCACGTATCGCATTTGAGGGTGAATTCAGTGATGAGACCATAGCTAAGTGGCTTAAAGTCTTCGTCAAAAGATTTTTCTCACAGCAGTTCAAGAGGAGCTGCATGCCCGACGGACCGAAGGTGGGCAGCGTAACACTGTCTCCGAGGGGAGATCTGAGAATGCCTTCCGATGCTGTGGCTGCAGTATGGCTTGACGAATTGGAAGCCGTTCTTTAATATGTGATGGGGATAATCTGAAGAGGATGATGAATCGTGAGGTTTATCAAGTATTATACAAAGGAAGACAGCAGGCGACAGCCATGAAGACTAAGATAAAGAATTTCATAAAGGAAAACAGATTTAACTTTTTCCTGATGCTATATTTTATACCATATATGATATGGTTTGAGATTTTAGAGCATACAGTGACCGATGATTTTCATGTTATACATATGAATATAGATGATAAGATACCGTTTTGCGAGTATTTTATCGTGCCTTACTACATGTGGTTCGGATATGTGGCAATAGCATTTATCTACCTGCTCTTTATAAACTCGCAGGAATACAGGAAGATGTGCATCTATCTGTACACCGGAATGACCCTGTTTTTGATCATATCCACCATATATCCCAACGGCGCGTATTTGAGACCCACATCTTTTGTGAATGACAATATTTTCACGGATCTGGTGAAGGGTATATACAGCGTTGACACGCAGACCAATCTTTTTCCGTCGATACATGTATATAACAGCATAGGAGTGCATATAGCCGTGAGCAGCGCGACCCGCGGCAGGAAAGAGAGATGGCCTGTGGTGATACTGTCTTTTATCATTGCGTTGTCCATATCGGCGTCGACTCTTTTTGTAAAACAGCATTCCATGTTTGATGTTATAACTGCCGTGGCTCTCAATGTTATAATGTATATACTGGTATATGCAAGACCGGGCAGGGTGCAGACGGTTGCGGATGCGGCCTGAAGAGGCGATAGTAATGCGCAAGGGCAATATACAACAGTTCCCTGAAGGTTACTATTCCAATCAATATCATACAGACAGTCATATTTGCCAGCAAGCTGGCATATACCTGTCTGTATGATATTGGCTGTGAATAGTAACCCATGAAGATTTCAGAAAGGAGAGGATCCGATGGTTTGCCTGATCGGATCATGAATATAATATGAGTAACTGGAAAGAAAATGTCAGAAAGGTTGTCCCCTATGTTCCCGGAGAACAGCCTAAAAATGCAGATGTGATAAAACTCAATACCAATGAAAATCCTTATCCGCCGTCACCTCTAGTGGCACAGACCATTAAGGAATTTGATGCGGGACTTCTGCGAAAATATCCGGATCCCGATGCATCTGCATTAGTTAATGAACTGGCAGGGACATACTCGTTAAAACCTGAGAACGTCTTCGTCGGCATAGGCTCGGATGATGTGCTGTCACTGGCTTTTCTCACTTTTTTTGATTCTGAAAAGCCTGTCATCTTTCCAGATATCACATACAGCTTTTATGATGTATGGGCAGATCTTTACCGGATCCCATACAAGACAAAAGAGCTGGATGGAGATTTCAATATCATAAAAGAGGATTATCTCTGCGATAACGGCGGTGTTGTAATAGCAAATCCCAACGCACCAACAGGTGTTGAGCTTCCGCTTGATATTATCGAAGAGATAGTGTCGTATAATAAAGACAGGGTTGTGATAATCGACGAAGCGTATGTGGATTTCGGTGCCCACAGCGCTCTGCCTCTTATCGAAAAATATGATAATCTTCTGGTGGTTCAGACCTTTTCAAAATCCCGGGCTCTTGCCGGCATCCGGATAGGTGCTGCCTTCGGTCAGAAAAAGATCATAGATTATCTTAAGGACGTCAAGTTCTCATTTAACTCTTATACTTTGAATCCGCTTACTATCGCGGTAGGAGTGGCTGCGCTTAAGGATGATGCATATTTTAAGGTCATCACAGCAAAGACCGTTGCCACACGCGAGTATATGAAGAGAGAGTTAAAAAGGCTTGGATTTTCTTTTGAGGATTCAAAGACAAACTTTGTGTTTGCTTCACACGGGAAGATCCCGGCAGAGGAGATATTTAAGTATCTGAAAGAAAGAAACATTTATGTGCGTTACTGGAATAAGCCGCGTATTAACAACCATCTCCGCATTTCCGTTGGAACGGAT
>JAFYAD010000022.1 GCA_017540915.1 Lachnospiraceae bacterium | reverse complement strand
GGATGCCGTTACTCACCTTCAGGTAGTGGACAGAGCAGATATCCCCCGTATGGCTAAGCTTAATGTTATAGCCTCAACGGATCCCCACTGGTTTGATATGGATCCGGATTATTTCGGTATGATGGTTGCTGTCCTTGGAGAAGAACGTGCTGAAGATCAGCTTCCGATGAAGGCATTCTTTGATGCCGGTGTGGTAGTGACTTCTGCCAGTGATTATCCCGTTACCAATCCGGCATATCCTCTTATCGGCATACAGAAGGGCGTGTTACGTCAGCTCCCCGGACGCCCGGATACATTGCATGGTGCAAACGAGCGCGTTTCCATTGAACAGATGATAGAAGCGACCACCATTAATGAGGCTTATCAGATGCTTTGTGATGACAGGCTGGGCAGTATTACTGTCGGGAAGGAAGCAGATCTGGTGGTACTTGGCGATGATATTACCAAGTGCGATCCGGAGCATATCCAGGATTCGCCCGTTCTTGGAACCATGGTAGGTGGAGAGTGGGTCTACACTCACGCTTAAAAAGAATGAACGACAATACCGCATTACAGACAATAACTTAACAGATTTATGAAAGGAGCAGCTATGAAGGCAGATAAGATAATTAAAAATGCCAAAATCTTCACATCAAATAAAGATATGCCGCAGGCAGCAGCTCTTGCAGTGAAGGACGGAAAATTCGTCTATGTGGGAGATGAGGCAGGTCTTGCCGATTATGAGGGTGAGGTAACGGATCTTAACGGAAAGCTTATCATTCCGGGTATCATTGACAGTCACGTCCATGTGAGTCTGGGTGTTGGATTTGAGTATACGGATTTTGGAGTATATGTCGAATGTACAAACAAGAAGGAAGCCATGGATTTCATGGCTGAATATGTGAAAAAGAATCCCGGACTTGACCGGTACAGATTCGAGTTGGAACGTGATCTCTTAAACGGTGAGACTATTGTAAAGGAAGAACTCGATGCAATATGCCCGGACAATGAGCTGCTTATAATGGAATCGGAAGCGCACAGCGTCTGGGTGAACTCAAGGATCTTAGAGAAGCATCATATAACGGACGAAACGCCGGATATAGTTCCGGGGCTCAGCTATTATGTGCGCAAAGACGGTCATGTTACCGGAAATGTATATGAAGCCGCAGGCTGGCGGTTACTTTTTGATCATTTGAAGAATCTTACTGATGAGCAGATAGAAGCGGCCCTCACTCGCTGGATAAAAGACTCCGTAAAATTTGGAGTAAGCTGTGTCTTTGATGCGGGATTTCCGGAACATAACGAGCTTCACGAGCGTGTTTATGCGTACTTAAGAGACCTTGATAAAAAAGGAAAGCTCCCGGTATATGTGGACGGATGCTATGTTCTCACAAGGCCTGAAAAGATGAAGGAGGCAGTAGAAGAGACAAAGCGTTTCCGCCGTGAGTTTGATACGGAGCACTTAAAGGTTCATACATTAAAGATCTTTATGGATGGTACTTTAAAGATACAGACTGCCGCACTTGTCACACCATATGAGGATACCGGTGCAATGGGAGCCACGACCTTTGATAAAGAGGGAATTGCAGAGCTCCTCATGCTTCTTAACGAGGCAGGGCTGGATCTTCATGTACATACCGTAGGTGAACGTGCGTCGCGCACGATACTGGACGGTGTGGAAATTGCCAGACGGAATCTGGGAGATGACTATCATGTGAAGGTCACCTGTGCCCATCTGGAGATTCAGGATGATGCGGATATTAACCGCTTTGCAAAGCTTGGGGTCTTCGCCGATTACACACCGTGGTGGCATGCAGGAAATATGGGCGGAGAGCCTTTTAGGGCATGGTGTGAGCTGCTTGGAGAGAAGAGGGCACTTTCCATGTACCGCTGCAAGAGCCTTTGGAACAGCAAAGCTGTGGTTACTTTCTCAAGCGATGAGGTATTCTTCGGTGATAACTGGAGCCCTTACCTTGGGATGGAGGTAGGAATGACCCGCCACATCACCGATAAGACAAAAGCTCTGGAACACAGCAGGACCAAGGGGGCATATCCGCCTGCAGCCGAGCAGATGAGCATAGAAGAAATGATACTCGGATATACCATAAACGGAGCAAAACAGCTTGGTATCGAGAATAGCAAGGGGTCCATCGAGACCGGAAAAGATGCGGATTTTCTGGTGTTTGATAATGATCTGCTTACAGCAGAGCATGAGGGCTTCAGTCATAACAAGCCATCAGAGGTGTTCTTCTGCGGAGAGAAAGTGAAAGGAGGGAAACAAAAAAATGAGTGACGTTAAAGACCTGATGACACCGGCTCTGACAGAAGAGAAACAAAAAGCTCTTGATGATGCAAAAAAGAAGGTAAGAGCCGGGTATGGTGAGAACAAGAAGATAACTGAAGGTAATTATGACAAGTCACTTGCCGTGAAGTGCATAAACGGCACATTTGTAGGAAGAAAAACTGAAAATATCATTGCATATAAGGGTATCCCTTTTACGGGTAAGCCGCCTGTCGGAAATCTTCGCTGGAAAGCTCCCGTGGAATTTTTACCGGATGATGGCATATATGAAGCATACTACAACGGAAAAAGTCCACGCCAGGGGGAAGATATAAGCGAGGGCGGTTCGCTTTATTACCAGAGTGAAGATTGCCTTTACCTGAATGTATGGAAGGCAGAGAATGAAACTGCCGAAAAAAAACCGGTCATGGTATGGATACATGGCGGCGGTTATGCAATGGGCGGAACAGCCGATCCTCTGTATGACATGCACAATCTTGTTAAGGAAAACCCGGATGTGATCTTTGCTTCCATTGCTTACAGGGTCGGTATTTTCGGTTACATTCACCTGTCACATCTGCCTGACGGCAGTGACTATCCGGATGCACAGAATTTAGGCCCCATGGATCAGATGATGGCATTAAAGTGGATACATGAGAACATTGCGGGCTTCGGCGGTGATCCCGATAATGTAACTATCTTTGGCGAGTCCGCCGGAGCGGGAAGCGTTACTACACTTCCTCTGGTTGAGGGTTCCCATAAATATATCAACAGGGTAATCGCCCAGAGCGGCGGTCCTTCCATAACAATATCTACAGAAGAGGCCATCGGCTGTACAAATGAAGTGATGGAGATACTCGGCTGTAAAACCGTAGCTGATCTGAATAAGGTTGACGCGGAAAAGCTTTTGCAGGCATCAGCAGTGACAGGTCTGCGCATTGGTCCGGAAAGAGACGGGAAATACCTGCCGCTTGATCCCTATGAGGCTTATGCGAATGGCGCTGTAAAGGATATCGAAATACTTCATGGCTGCAACAAGGATGAAATGAATTATTTTGTCCATCTTATGGGACCGGAGCTGTTTGAAATGTGGTTTGCTGATCGTAAGACGAGAAGGATTGCCGGACTCCCTGACGAGGATAAAGAACGGATCGAAAGCTTCTGTGACAGCGTGGAGGGAGAAAACTACGAAAAAGGCAGTCGTCTGTTCAGCCAGTTGTGGTTTAATGCAACGCATATCAGATTGTCTGAGGAGCAGACAAAGGCAGGGGGTAAGTCATACACCTATTATTTCACTCCGGAATCCACTTTACCGTATATGAAGTGCGGACATGCAACCGAGCTTGCATCCGTACTTAAACATCCGGAGGAAACTGTCTTTACCGGCAGGGCATATGACGAGACCTTTTCAAAGACAATGCGGAAAATGTGGATTCAGTTTGCAAAGACAGGTGATCCATCACTTTCGGCAGATATATCTCCGGACGGCAAGGTGCATGAATGGCCGCTCTATGACCGGGAGAACAGGAAAGTAATGGTATTCGATGAATTCAACATACATCCGGAAAAGGAATCCGTGATCAAAATCATAGATTGGGATAATATATATCCGCTGACCAGATATTTTTACCTTTGACCTAAGGTTGTTCCTAATATAAATATAAAGTATAAGAAAGAGAGGTAGCAGGAATGGCTCAGACTGCAGACAGGGTTTACAGAAACGCAAAAGTATATTCCATCGCATTGGATGGAACGGAAACACATGCACAGGCGGTTGCCATCAAGGACGGCAAATTCGTGTATGTTGGTGATGAGACGGGAGTAAAGGAGTGGATCGGAGAGAGCACGGAAGTTATTGATTGTAACGGAAAGAGTGTCATCCCCGGTCTTGGAGATGCGCACAATCATGTTGCTAATGCAGCGAAAAAATTCGCAACATGCAGCTTCAGCTCTATTGTGCCGGATCCCCAAAAGGACACGCCCGAGGGAGTGGTAAAGAAGCTTCAGGACATTTTGAAAGCCTATGTCGATGAGCACAGGGATGCTCCTGTAATCCGTGGACTGGGATGGGACAGAACATGGTTTTCAGGAGGACTTCAGGGTATCGTGAGACCGTTTACCAGACATGATATTGACGTGGTCGTACCGGATAAACCTGCTGTTCTTATGTCGTATTGCGGGCACAGGGTTCTCTTAAATACAAAGGCACTTGAAGCCGCCGGTGTTAATAAGGATACGGATGATCATGACGGGCTGATCGTAAGGGAGGCGGACGGAAGTCCCAGCGGCTATATAAAGGAGCCTGTTACCTTTCTTCCCATCATTGACAGTATTCCAAACTATGATTTTTCGCCGGAGGAACACAGGGCTTCTCTGAAGGAATGCTTTGATATGTTTAACGAAACCGGATTTACGCTGCTGTGTGACTGTCTGCAGTGTGCATCTTATCCGATTCTTACCGATATGGCAAAGAAGGGTGAATTTACTGTCAGAGTATCCGGTGTTCATAATGTCAACGATGCGACCCGGGATGAAGACATGGAAAGAGCGATCGCAAACCGCACGAAGTTTGATGTGGAAGGGCTTTTCACCGTGGACACGGTAAAATACTTCGCGGATGGTCAGTTTTCAATGATCGAGCTCTATGCGGATACTTCAATCAACCATAAGCCGGGCACCAGAGAGCCGATCCTCTGGGATGAAGCGCATATGGAGGAGTCCATGGCACTTGCCAACAAGGAGGGCTTCAATATCCATACACATGCCATGGGAAGCTATGCCATCCGCAAAGTGATCGACTGCTATGAGAACGCGCAGAAGCTGTACCCGAATCCAAGGATCAGAAACATTATTGCGCATGATACATTTATTGCGCCGGAGGACAGGGTACGTATGGGCAGGAGCCATATCATCGCCAGCAATCAGCCGGCATGGTTCAATGATAATCCTACCGAAGAACCGATCATGGTCGCTGACTGGGGCGAGGATGTCGTCAGACAGACGTATCCCAGTAAATCACTGATCGACAATGGTGTAGTGTGTGCTTACGGATCGGATTTCTTTGTCAGTCCTTCCTATGGTATTACGGCTATCCAGGTGGCCATGACGAGAAGACATGTCAGGAGGGATCCGACTTATGAGCTGTTCAAGGATGTTCCCGCCGCCTTACCGGAGGAATGTGTGAGCCTTAAGGAAGCACTTCAGGCACATACGATCCATCCCGCATATCAGGCTCATCTTGAAGATATCACAGGCTCCATCGAGGTTGGAAAATCAGCGGAGCTGGTAGTTCTGGACAGTGACATTGAATCCGTTCCTGTGGAAGGTATTCAGGATATTCAGGTGCTTGAAACTGTGTTTATGGGTAAAACGGTATACAAAAAAGACTGAAAAAAACAGTAATGTATAGTCGTGTTCCTACAATTGATCCGAAAAGGAGCTTATTTATGGAAACAAGATTTAAAAAGAAATCACAGATCATTGATATAGCTATTACAGCAGTTGCTCTTGTACTTTCAGTAGGAACTATGCTCTATGGAATAAGCTATCTCGGGCTTGCAGAGGCATGGCCGGAGCTGGTGCTTAATCTGTTCTACCTTGCCTGTCTCGTAATGATGGCAATGTATTTTTTTAAGCGTCTCGACAGCAGGCGTTTCAATTACTGGAGTTCGGTATGCGTAGGCATTACTATACTATTGCGTGACATACTTTTTCTTCCGCCGCTTGATAATTTCGCAATTCATTTGATTTGTCTTACTCTTTCGGTGCTACTGCTCCTTATGCTCACTTTTTTCTATGCGCGAAAGGACTGGAAGAGTTATACCAAGCGCAATCTATGGCTGCTCTTTATTATTGATATGGTAATTGCCGGACTTTACAGCTATGTCATTTATATCTCTCCTGTTGATAAATATACTAATTATCTCGTTACGGAAATATGGATTCGGCCTACTATAATTTACGGACTGGTAGCCTGCTTCGTGTCAGGCAAAGAAGATCAGGCGTAAATAATACATCCTCCGGGAGCATTATAATGAACGACAAAAGATTTTTGCCGTTCACTATAAGTATAAATCAAAATAATGAAATAAGAGGATTTACGCCGTCCCTGTAAAAAAGAGTCTTGTCATATAAAGAATATGGTCGGATAATGGAATCAATGCGTCAGGGTGGCATCTGTATTTCATATCAAATGACAAAAAG
>JAFYAD010000217.1 GCA_017540915.1 Lachnospiraceae bacterium | reverse complement strand
TGAAGTCTATCTTTTTTTCTACAGTGATATAGCCCTTTTCCTCCATGGCCTTTATGACTGCGGAGGAAAGGTTGAGCTTTGAGGTCAAAAGCTCGTATTCTATATAGTCTCTTTTGCGAAGCTCGGATATAAGGCGCTGCCTTGCCACATGTCCCTTTCTCCTGCACTCCTCTTCGAAGGAGGCCGCTTCGTCCCCGGTCATGTTGAGTCGGACCAGCTTTGAGACCTTATGCTTTTCTATTTTTTTGACAGGGATCACGGTCTTGATGGCCTGATTCATGGTGCCGCCAAAATATTGTCTCATATAAGCCGCAAGGGCTATGAGTTCCGACTCTACCGGCATGCTGTCTTTCAACACCCGGCGGATATCCTTGATGAGTCCGGGGTCGATCTTAGGCTCCTCACTGATGCCCACCACGAAGCCCGTCATCCCCTCTTTTCTGTTGCCGAAGGGCACCACCACCTGCACCCCGATGAAAATATCATCCATAAGCTCCTGAGGAATGCCGTATTGAAATGTTTTATCCAGTTTTTCAGCGGAAATATCCACTATCACATCTGCATACATTCGCGATTCCTCTCAGCCGCTTAACCTATCTTCTGCTTTTCGTGTATGTGATTGTACCGACCATAAAGATCCGCCCGGAAATCAGAAACCTCAGACTTTGCCCACGGGTGTGATGTTTTCCTCGGACAGAATATCCCTGATGAGACCTCTCTCATCCATGGGGTATTTCACTCCCTCTATCTCCTGATAATCCTCATGACCTTTGCCTGCCAGCACGATAACATCATTTTTTTGTGCATTCAGTATGGCATATCTGATGGCTTCTTTTCTGTCTGCTATCTCCACATATTTGCCATCGGTCTTTGATATGCCGATTTTTATATCATCTATGATATCCTGTGGTTTTTCGAACCTGGGATTGTCGCTTGTGATGATGGTGAGATCAGCCATCCTGCCGGACACCTCTCCCATCTCGTAGCGCCTTGATTTTGCACGGTTCCCTCCGCATCCGAAAAGACATACGAGACGCGACGGTGTGTCCTCCGTATCCATGTAGATCTTTAAGGATTTTAGGAGGCTCTCCAACGCCATGGCATTATGAGCGTAATCTATCATGAGTGTGTAATCCGCCGACACAGGCACCATTTCTATCCTGCCCTTCGCACCGGCGTTTTTGAGGGAATCGCGTATCACATCAGGCTCAACGCCGAAGTGAGTGCAGATAGCTGCCGCAGCCAGAGAATTATATACAGAAAACTCACCCGGCAGATGCAGCACTATATCTATATCGCCGCCCTGTCTTTCAAGTCTGTACTCAGCTCCCAGCGCGTATCCGAATCTTTTGTAAGTTATATCTCGCGCCATGAGATCGCAGGGCTTATCTATGCCGTAGGTCAATATCTTACAGGGTGCTTCCGATGAAGCCTTCACCACCTCTTCATCATCGCCGTTTATGGCAGCGATCCTGCATTTTTCGAAAAGTCTGCTCTTCCAGTAAACATACTCCTCATAGCTCGCATGTTCACCTGCGCCGATGTGATCCGGCGAAAGGTTGGTGAATATCCCCATGTCAAATGTAAATCCATCCACGCGGCTCATCATAAGTCCCTGGCTTGAAACCTCCATAACGCAGATCTGAAGCCCCGCGTCCACCATGCGGCGGAAATACTCCTGTATGAGATATGACTCCGGGGTTGTGTTGGATGCCGGAATGTGCTCATCCCCTATTATGATCTCTATGGTACCTATGAGACCCACCTTAAATCCGCTGTTTTCCAAAATGGATTTTGCCATATAGGTGGTAGTGGTCTTACCCTTTGTGCCTGTGATGCCCACCACCTTAAGCTTTTCCGCCGGATGACCGAAATATGCCGCCGCTGTGAGGGCAAGAGCCTTTCTGGTATCCGCGCATCTCACAAAACATGCCTTTGAGATATCCGTCTTTTCTGCTGCACGCTCTACTGCAGACTCATCGGATATTATAAAAACACGGACACCCTTCTCTATGCCTTCCGCTATTGTATTGTGTCCGTCGAACTTCAGACCCTTTATGCACACGAAGACCGCCCCCGGCTCGAATTTACGGGAATCGTATATCAGTTTTGCGACAGGTTCATCCAATGCTGACACATCGCCTGTGATAACTTTGTCTTCTATCTTTTCTATGAGGTCATGTGAATTCATATACTATCCCTTTCTGTATTCCACCGTGATACCGGTCTTGCCAAACATGTATTTCTCACGACCGGCATAGTATATAAGTCGAAAACATCAGCTGATCTTACGCAGGATCTCGTCCACGATGGCTCCGGCTACCTCGTCCTTGGACATGAGAGGAAGCTCTTTGACTCCCGCCTCCGTGATGATGGTGACCACATTTGTGTCCGTGCCGAAGCCCGCTCCCGGTGTTTTCAGGCTGTTGGCCACTATCATGTCAACGTTTTTACGGTGAAGCTTGGCAACGGAGTTTTCCAGAAGGTTTTCCGTCTCCATTGAGAATCCGCAGATAAACTGATCAGCTCTCTTATTGACTCCCAGATAAGCCAGTATATCTTCCGTGCGCTCTAACCTGATGACGGCATCGCCATCGGTCTTTTTGATCTTCTCGGTCGAAGGCTCGGAAGGCCTGTAATCCGCCACAGCCGCAGCCTTTATGATGATGTCCGAAGAGTAAGCGTATTCCTTTACGGCTTCCGCCATGTCTGCTGCAGACTCAACGTTTATGAGATCCACAAATGGCGGCGCAGATATGGATACCGGTCCGCTCACAAGTCTTACCTCCGCTCCCCTCATGGCAAGATTATAGGCCAGAGCATAGCCCATCTTTCCTGTGGAGTGATTGGTGATGAACCTGACGGGATCTATGGCCTCTCTCGTGGGCCCCGCTGTGACTAACGCCGTCTTTCCCAGCAGATCCTTTGCGAAGACAGTCTCTTTCACAATGTACTGGAACAGGACC
>JAFYAD010000216.1 GCA_017540915.1 Lachnospiraceae bacterium | reverse complement strand
GATAACCGTGATCTTCACAGTATCAGCCATGTTCTTATCCTCTCTCGCACCCATTATGATATTGGTATCATCTCCGGTAAGATCCTGTACGTATGAAGCGGCATCAGATGCATCAAACAATGTGATGTCACCGGTAATATTGATGATGACATCGGAAGCACCTACAATGCTGGTCTCCAAAAGTGGGCTCTCCACAGCAAGTCTCACTGCCTCTATAGCCTTGTCATCTCCGGTAGCGGAGCCTATACCCACATGTGCAAGTCCCTTATCTCTCATAACTGTCTGAACATCGGCAAAGTCAAGATTTATAAGAGCAGGAAGATTAATAAGATCCGTGATACCCTGAACTGCCTGCTGAAGCACCTCATCTGCAATCTTCAATGCATCGTCAAAGCCTGTACGGCGGTCAACCATTGAAAACAGCTTTTCATTGGGGATAACAATCAGAGTGTCCACAACTTCCTGAAGTTTTTCTATACCGGTCTGCGCGTTTCTGGAACGCACACCACCCTCAAATTTGAAAGGCTTTGTAACAACACCTACGGTGAGGATTCCCATCTCCTTGGAAACCCTTGCCACAACCGGAGCTGCACCTGTTCCGGTACCGCCTCCCATACCGCATGTTACAAATACCATGTTGGCTCCTCTGATAGCATCCGTAATAGCGTCGATGCTCTCTTCTGCGGCCTTCTCACCTTTTTCCGGATTGCCGCCTGCACCGAGACCTCCGGTGAGCTTCTCTCCGATGGGAATGAGGGTCGGAGCTTTACAAAGTTCCAATGCCTGTTGATCTGAGTTTATGCCTATAAACTCCACTCCTAAAATATTCTCCGTGATCATGCGGTTAACAGCGTTATTTCCGCCGCCTCCGACTCCTACGACCACTATCCTCGCATTGCTGGCTGTCTCAAGGTTTGTAATCTCAAGCATCGGCATAATAAATCTCTCCTCTCACATATTTTATACTTCTGAATAGATAAAACCCTCAATCTGTTTTATTTTACTGTTTATTAGCACAAATCGCAACAGGTTTTTAAAAATTTTTTGCTAATCCGGATCAAAAATAATATCTGTTGTCTCAGTAGTCCAGTTTTCCACGTGCAGAACACCCTTTTTCCCTTTGAGTTCGTCACTGTCCAGTATATAACTGAGGCGCATTATCTTTTCCGTAAGATAATCGGCCGATCCTATGTTTATGGTAATCTTTCCGCTCAACGCGGACATTTTACCCGCAGAATCAAATTCAACCTGAGTAGCATGGATACCGTATTTTTTCAGGAGGCTGGTCAAAAGCAGAAGATCGTTGAGCTCATCCGCATTTTCCATCTCCAGCATCTCGTACAACACCACGGAAGAGACATTTAATCCGCCGACCTTCGGTACATCGTCTATAGATGACGAAGTTATCTCCACCACAAAGCCGTCCTTGTCAAAGTAAGCATTCTGCCCTACAGCGTCTATATAGATATATCCCAATATTCCTTTCTCATGAACCGTGATATCAAGACCGTGCGGTCCGTTCATTTCCACTTCCACCGAATCGATGAACGGCGTTTTGCTGCCAAATCCGAATTTGTACCTGAAATATACATACAAAGTGCTGAACGAATAATCATCATTCAATACGCTGTTTTTTATCTGTTCCTCAGAATACAGTTCATTTCCCGTAACATTTACATCCCTGACGGTAAAAACTTTCATCAGCAGTATATAAACCGTCGCCGCTAATATCACGATCCCCAGAAGGAACCAAAGTCCTTTGTGTGATCTTCTGTTATTCATCCGGTTCCTCCGGTTCTTCTATGTTAACATTAATGGTCCGCGATACCGCCAGCACCATCCCCACCTCTCCCAGCATGATCACGGCGCTGGTTCCGCCGTAACTGAAGAATGGCAAAGTGACACCAGTGTTGGGTATTGTGTTGGTCACCACCGCTATATGCAGCAAAGCCTGGATAGCGATATGTGCCATCACGCCGGTTGCAAGGTACATTCCGAAAAGTTCCTTTGCGTTTACCGCTATTATGATGAACTTCCATATCATCAGAATATACAGTACTGCAAGACACGCTGCGCCGAAAACGCCAAGTTCCTCACAGATTGCGGAAAAGATCATATCGTTCTGAACTTCGGGCAGGGCTCCGAGTTTGGTCATGGAATTGCCAAGTCCTTTTCCGAAGAGTCCCCCGCTACCTATGGCGTACAATCCCTGGATTGTCTGATACGCGTCGTCCGCAGTCTCGGGATGGAGCCAGGTATCTATCCTGTCCTTTCTGTATGCGGCGCCGTACAAAAGATAGGCACCGAGGGCAGCTGCCGCCAGTCCTCCCGTCACCAGAAACGGAAGTGTTTTCCTGTTGGCCACGAACACAATGGCCGCCGCTATGGCCAGCACTATGATAGCTGTACTGGCGTTTGTGACAGCAATGGCTACAAATGGTATCGCCACTATCTCCACCATGATAATGATGACATTTTTGTATTCCTGCATAACCGTAGGCCGTCTGCTGATCATATATGCCAACATCAGTATGATGCCTACCTTCATGATCTCCGAGGGCTGGAACTCTATACCTAGATTCAGCCATCTTCTGGAGTTGTTGTAAGAGACTCCCAGGGGAGTGAATATCAGAAGACAGAACAGCAAACTTATCCAATATACCGGAACCGCAAAAAACTTATAAACCTTCATGGGCATCAGAGATGCTATTATCATGACTGCGATACCGGCTATATCATACCTCAGCTGTTTTTTCAGGAAATAAGCCGCATTTCCGTAATTGATGGACGCATCGTAGGAACTGACCGAATACAGCATGACAAGACCGAAACACACCATAAATACAGTCAGAAAGAAAAGGGTGTAATCATAAAAGATCACCTTTTTCTTCCTGCGCTTTTTTCTGTTGCCGTCTTTTCTGCCAAATCCAAACATTAAAGTCTCTCTCTTACCATTTCCTTAAACATGTCTCCCCTCTGTTCGTAGGACTTGAACATATCCCACGAAGCACAGGCGGGGGACAGCAAAACATTCTCTCCCGGTTTCGCCTCCTCAAAGGCACGGTCCACAGCTTCCTTAAGATCTTTCACGAAAACATAATCCTTAAAACCGCATTCATCACAGTCGGAAGCTATCTTCTCCTTTGTAGCACCCAACAGGTAGAGCTTCTTCACCATGCCGCCAAAGGATCTTATCCAATCCACGTAATCGGAGCCCTTGTCGTAACCGCCGCCTATCAGATATGTGGGGCTCTTCATGGCTCTCACGGCCTGTATTGCCGCATCCGGATTGGTGCCCTTGGAGTCATCGTAGAATTTAACTCCTCCGATCTCCTCCACAAACTCAATTCTGTGGGAAACCGCCTTGAAGTTCTTCAGGGCTTTTATGATGTTCTCCCGGCTGACCCCGGAGTAATCTGCCATAGCTATGGCCGCCATGACATTCTCGTAATTGTGCCGTCCTATGATATTGAGTTCATCCACATGGATGATATCCTCTTTTTTGCCGCCTATGCACCTGCATATCACGTCACCGTCCAGGAAATATCCTTCCGCAAGCTTTGTACGGCTCGAAAAAAAGATAATGTTTTTATCCGTATCGCTCAGCAGATCGTCACCAAAATCCGCAAGACACTCGTCTTCGTAATTCAACACAACGGTTTCAGCGTTTTTGGCTATCTTCTTTTTGGCCTTGATGTACTCTTCCATGGTGTGATGCCTGTTGAGGTGATCCGGCGTTATATTCAGTATAGCGCACACCTTCGGCGCAAAGGTATCTGCCGTCTCAAGCTGAAAGGAAGATATCTCGGCAACAACCCTTGGAGCCTCCGTCATATCATCCAGCATATCCGTATAGGGAATACCGATATTTCCCACCACTCTGGTGTCCGGAAAAGTAGTCTTAAGCAGTTCTCCGGTCAGGGCCGTCGTGGTGGTCTTGCCGTTAGTGCCTGTAATGGCACAAACCTTTCCCTTGCTGAAAAGATAAGCCAGCTCGATCTCTCCTATAACCTTAACCCCTGCATCAAACAGACTCTTTGCATCATCCGAATCAAGGGGAACACCGGGTGAGAGGACTCCGGTCTTGAAGCTCCCGGCATACTCTCTGTCAAGTCCGCCTATTTTGATCTCAATGTCTTCAGGTGCCCCTGAATCTTTCAATTTCTTTTTAATATCCTCGGCATCAGCATTTTTATTGCCGTCGTACAGCACCACGTCAAATCCTTTTGTTTTCAGAAGCTTTGACGCAGCGATTCCGCTGATACCCGTTCCTATTACTATAACTCTTCCTAAATCCATCTGTCTTTACCTCAAATAAACATTGTCTCATCTAAGTTACTCACAGGCCGCATATGCCTATGGCGCATAACGCAGCAGTGATGGATGCGAATACGGTGACCACCTTTGTCTCGCTCCATCCCCCGAGCTCAAAATGATGATGTATCGGCGCCATGCGGAATATTCTCTTTCCTTTGGTGATCTTGAAATATGAGACCTGCAACATCACAGATAAGATCTCTATCCAATACACAAATCCCACCAAAAGCACGAATATCGGTGTTCCGGTCATGTAGGCGGAAGCCGCCACAAATCCGCCCAGCGCAAGGGATCCGGTATCACCCATGAAGATCTTCGCAGGATGCGCATTATGCATCAGAAAACCGAAAAGCGCTCCCATGGTAGCTGCCGCTGTCATGGATGTACCGTATATACCTGTCGTCTCTCCCGCCACAACATAGAAAGCGCACACCGGAAGTGTCACCGTGGACACAAGTCCATCCACTCCGTCAGTGAAATTAACGCCGTTAACCGTTCCTATGACAGCCAGAAAAAATATTGGATAACCTAAAATACCAAGCTTCAATGTGAAATCCACAAAGGGAACATAAACATTGGTTATAAACTGGTCTCCGTCGTGTGTCAGGATGATGTAAGCCATGAAAACGCCCGTTACCAGTATTTCCAATCCCATCTTCTCTATAGCGACAAGTCCGTCGGATTTATGTTTGACGCTCTTTAGGTAGTCATCCATAAAGCCTATAAGACCGAAACTCAGCATTACCACCACTACCGGGGTAACGCCGCGAAGGCCTTCTGTTGCGTGGCCGTAGGCCTCCTCAAGAGCAAATGCGCTTGTAATAGCCACCATCGTACCTATCAAAATCCCCACTCCTCCCATGGAGGGAGTTCCGTTCTTGGATTGATGACTTGCCAGCTCTTCTCTCTCTGTATTACCGAATTTCAGTTTTTTGAAATAAGGTATCAACGGCTTTAATATAAGATAAGTCACTATAAACGAAGTCAGCACCGTTGCGGTATAAATCCTGAAATTATCCTGTGATATCATGACTTTCCTCCTCCGGTGTCAATTCCAGTTCCATTTCCGGCAGACCGTCCACAGCTTCCCCGTCGGACGCTTCTCCGGTTTCACCCGTTCCCGCCTCGCCGGTATTCTCACCGGCATCCTCACCTTCATCATGTGAGACCGGATCAGGCAGCGTGATCTCGGAAGAATCCGTATTTTCAGTCGATTCTCCGGTACCGGCTGACGAACTTCCCGTATCTGTGACAGAAGATCCTGATTCTCCGTTG
>JAFYAD010000021.1 GCA_017540915.1 Lachnospiraceae bacterium | reverse complement strand
CCTGGGGAATGTTATGTTATGAACGATTATACCCCTGTCCCTCAATGACCTCTCATACTCATACACCCGTTCCTGACTGGTGGTATTTCCGGACTCAAAATTTGCCGCCACATGAACCTCATAGCCCATATCCTGCAGTATCTTGAGATTTCTGTCATTAAACTGATCGATAACACTGGCGACCGTCGCCACCATCAAAGCTTTTTTCAATGTATCGCTCCTTC
Organism: Lachnospiraceae bacterium; assembly: GCA_017540915.1. The sequence goes on along the minus strand of JAFYAD010000021.1, from coordinate 9,493 downwards.
TTATCACACTAAATTCCCCATGACTTTCGCCATGGGGAACAGCAACTTTTAATGTATTGTTATTTTGTAAGTGTAAAATACGCTACGGTATATGAATCAGTCCTGTCCAAAACCACGAAAGATGCCTTATCGGATACAGTCGTAACCTTGCCGGAGTCCACTGCAGCCTCACCGTCAACACATACTACCGCAAAATATTTAGACCATGTTGAATACCCGAACACACCCTCTGTATCGGGTTCGTCCGGCTCATCCTCATCGTCTTCATCCTCGTCGTCCTCATCATCGGATCCGTCGTCCTCTTCAGAATACCCTTCGCCACCGTCATCAGAATAATCCGCCGGATCAAATCCGATGGTGATATCAAGCCCGGATGAAGCATTCACCGAAGCGCTCCTGTTTGTAACATCCGTAGATCCCACATAAACAGCTATATCGCACTCCACTGCGCCCTCCGGAAGATCGTATTCCACATCATCCGGATCCGCCGCCTCAAATTCAAACGGAATCTTAACTTCTTCGCCCTTCACTCCCTGCTTGTAGTAGAAGATATAATTGCCATCGGTAAGTGCAGACTCAAGTTCCACTATGCCTGTTCCGGCTGCGCTGTACATCACGGACTTAATCTTAAGCGCTGCAGAGGTCTTCTTGGAAACAACGGAAACCGTAGAAGAGGAAACATCTGTCTTAAGGTTTTGAAGAATAAATCCAACGGATGTAGAGCTGAGTGCTTCAGCGCTCTTCTGTACATCAGTGATAAGCTCCTCCACGGTATTCTCAACCTGATCATTGCCCGAAAGAACATCCTCTTCTGAGGAAACAGTCACCTGAACAGCTGATATAACATTGGTCTTATTATTGTCTTTTGTCTTTTTAGTAGCTTTTGCATACACGGTGATGATCGCTTTTCCCTCGGAAACGCCGGTGATCTTGCCGGAAGCGTCTACCTTTGCTACCTTTGCATTATCTGTCGAATAAGACAGTACATCCGTGGAATCCGCAGGCGAAACCGCAGCGCCGACCGAAGCTGTTTTACCAACGCCTATGGTGAGTGCTGTCTTTGCAACAGTAACCTTCTCTGCTCTCTTCAAAACCACAAATTTCTTTTTGGCAACAACCTTACCATCGGCGTTTTTAGCCATTATCTTAGCCTTGCCCGGTGCAACTCCCACGATGGTGTTCTTAGTGACCTTGATCACCTTCTCATTCTTGGAAGAAAATGTCACTTTAACTCCCTTGACTGCGAGCTTGTATTTCTTACCCGCATTGATCTTCTTGGGGGCTTTTTTACCGTTCTTCAATGTGATGACTGCCTTTTCCGCCGCGTTTGTATTCACCGGAGCGACAGGTACTATGGCCACTGCCATGGCAAACGACATCGCTACCGCAAGTATCTTCTTAATCTTCATACCGGTGTTCTCCTTTCACAGGTTTAGACCATCTCATGGAGATTCGCGATCTCCGTCGATACACAAAGTATAAGTTCTGCCAAGCTTCATAAGCAGAGATTATTATACCACCAAACAGTCTTATAGTCTACTCAATATTGAATTCAGTGATAAGATTTTGTATCTCCTCTGCCGCCTCCTTAAGCGTTGCTCTGTCAAAAAGATATTTATCCGCTCCGTCCTTGAAAATATTGATGATCTCCTCATCTTCCATCTGCGCAGGCATAACCTTCATATCTCCCCTGCGGGATTCCATCATCCGGTTTGCCTTGTACTCCAGTCCGTCCAACATTTCATGGTCCTGCAGTACCCTGACAGCTATGACATTACAGGGGACTCCCTTTTCCGTCCCCTGCCGCACGATCATCTCCTCGCTGTTCAGAAGATAATCCAAAAGCTTCGCAGCCGCCACCGGTTCGTCCGTGATCCTGCTGATGGCATACATTGTGGCCGGTTTGAGATACCACCCCAGCATCTTTGCATCTTCCATCACAGGGTATTCACCTATCCTGACATCGATCTTATTTTCTTCCAGGAAGGCGCAATAAGTTTCCGCATCGCTTGCCCAGGCCATGACTCCGGCAACCTGACCGCCGGAAAACATACCGGAACCGAAATCATCTACCGAACATATCACCTTTTTATCCCTGAGCTTTCCGCAGAATTCAAGCATATTCCTGACATCTTCGGTCTCATATATCCAGTTGCCATTGCCGTCAAAAGGCTCTTTCCCTGTAAGTTGTTCATACCATGTTATCAAAAATAAAAAGAGCTGTTTTTTAGACATGCCCAGGGGATATATCCCATCCTCCGACATGACCTCTGCGGCGGCAAAAAGGTCATCCCAGCTTTTCGGCAGTTCCAGACTGTATTTTTTGTATATATCCGCATTATAGTACAACGTGGATGTATTCAGCGCTATGGGGATCGCGTTCAACTTGCCGTTCATATAACCGTAACTCAGCATCTCGCTCGTGTATCCGGCAAAATTGATATAATCCTTCAGTGTGTTCAGATCATAATAGCCCTCGCCGTCGGGCGAATATTTTGAAAGCCAGGCAAAATTGATCTGCATGACATCGGTCTCATTGTCCGACATCATGTTAAGGTTGTAACGCTTTTCATATCCGCCCCACACACCGTAGTCCGTCTCAACCTTAACATCAGGGTTCTCCTGCTGGAAAATCTTTACTGCTTCCATGGTGTAATCATGACGGATGTCATTACCCCACCACGAAAAACTGATCTCTGTCTTTTTTTCGTTCTCAAGCGTATATTTTGTGACACTGTCAGTCCCCGCACATCCCGCGAAAAGTCCCGCAGTCAGAGCCGCCACACAGGAGAGCGCCACAAAACGCTTAAATCGTCGAAGAGTCTTCATGATCCGCTCCCCTCCATGCCTTCTTCGTAATATGTTATCTGGTCTTTTCCGCTGCGTTTGGAAATATAGAGAGCGGAATCCGCCATCTTGTATATCGCAGCAAAATCATTGTCGGTTTTTTTGCACACCACAACACCCACACTGAGGGATGTGGACAGTTGTTCCTTCTCCTCTCTGAATTCCTGTCTGAATGCCTGATGCAGAACGGTGAAATCCGACTCCACCCTGTTTTTCATCAGTTCAATATCTTCTGTCATAAACTTTGCAAAAACAGCAAACTCGTCACCGCCGAGCCTTCCCCTGAAATAGTCATCGGAAAGCCTCTGCTGGAGAAGCTTACCCATACGCGCTATAACCGCATCTCCGAAAGCATGCCCCTTTGTGTCATTGATGTTCTTGAAATTATCCATGTCCAGCATAGCAAACATGATGACATCCGACGATCTTGTGTCATTCAGAACCCCGGTCGCCTTCTCCTGAAATGCCGTTTTTGTGAGAACTCCGGACAACTTATCGTAGTCCGCTTTTCTCACAAGGTTTTTCATCATGTCGCCGGCAGAATCCGTGACTTTGAACATTCCCAGAATGCATATCGCCGTCAGTATCAGAAATATGATGGCAGCCAGTATTATCGTGAAATTCCGTATGGCATTCGTCTCTTTGATAATAGTTTCAGCAGGGATGGCGCAGATCACCCTCCATCCGTTATCAAGATAATTGCAGGTTGCAAGGTGTGTGTTATCCATTACCGCCTGATCAATCCGGCGTGCGAAAAGATCTTTCAGATCCTCCGGCAGATCCGTGCCGCCCTCCCCCTCCTCGGAAGAGTACACTATCCTATCGTCCTCATTTACAAGACGTATCACAAAATCCTCTATCTGCTCCGGGTATTCAAAAACACCGGACAGCTCATCGGTGTACACGCTCGCCGTGAGCACCGCTTTTTCATTGATGCGTTTTACATAGTGAATACGCTCAAAATTTCCCTTTTGTTCAAAAAACCATCCGTCATTCTGTCTTTCGTCGGAAATATGTGAGACAAGATCGTCATATATGCCTCCGTCAGGAAACATGTTTTCTGTTGTATGACTTATCAAACCAACGCTGCGATCGTTTTTGTACACAATACAAAAATCGGCGAAGTTCTTCATGATGGCCAGATCTATGATCCTGTTATATATCATGTTTTCTGTCTGTATAGCGTCATACTCATCCACACTCTTATCCGTGGCATCATATGTATAATACATCTCGTCGGAAAACATGAGTGCCGATGTTTCCTCCATCTCCCTCAGGTACAGATCGATATTCACCTGAAGCTGTTTGCCTGTGGCACTGATAAGACTCAGTGCCTGGTTTCTCAGGGCAGATTCGGACCTTTGGGTAAAAGAGACAGCCAAAATAGCGGTCAGCGCAAACATGCCCACCGCCATTATCATGATCACTTCTACTCTCAGCAGAACGATCCTGTCTATTTTTGAAAAAATATTGAGTATTTTTTTTCTCATACTGTACGCTACGCCACAGCTTATTCGCTGACAACCTCAAGGTTACCACTCACCGTGTGGCATTTTACATTACATATCTTATCTGCAGTCTTCTCCACGCAGGAATATTTACCCGATACGGAATCAAATTCCACCTTCGCACCGAGATCGTAATCCAGCAGAATACACAAATCTCCGCTCACAGTGTTAATAGTGAGATCTTCGCACTGATCCACCGCCAGATCCAGCTTTCCGCTCACCGAATCATACTGTATGTCTGCTGCTGAGGATACCATCTGTGTGTCTGCGGAAACAACATTTATATCCACATCTTTAAGCAGGATCGGAAGCTTTACATACAGATCCTTTGACATATTATCGATATCTGAACCCGATTCGCAGAACTGTATTACCAGAGTCCCATCCTCGATCTTATATCTGAGGCTGCCGCTGTCATTGATATCCTGCTCGCTCTCTTCATAGACCTGCAGTGTATCCATAACGCTCTCGTCTATGTAGACATTGCCGGCGATCCAGTTTATCTCCACAGCCTCCACAGAACTTTCATCATACGAAAAATCTCCCGATGAATACGAATCCGGATCGGCATAACGGTATCCGGATTCCATCTTAGTACACCCGAAAAATAACAAACTACCGGCTAATACAGCCGCACCGATAATCACACTCTTCCTCATAGAATCTCACCTTAAGCCTGTAAATCATCACCTTGCACAACTCAAGTATTTTATCACAGATATTCCAAAATCGCAACGAAAAAGGGATTTAAATTGACAAGAGCTCCGAAACCGGAGCTCTTGTCGAGGAGTTTAGTTATGAAAATGTTACATAATAGGGAATTACTACCGTCAGCCTGTAACCAACTGACAGATATATAATAATATCCTTTTGTGTTTAATTTGTGAAAAAACTATGATTTTTGTACTTTATTCGTTACTATTCACAGTCACTCTGCCGTCAATATACAAAAAAATTCAGACCGATCGCCATCGCGATCCCCCACACCGCACCTGTCAGAACCTGCATGGGTGTATGTCCGACAAACTCCTTGAGTCGCTGTTCCGGCAAAAGTTCATTCGTGGGATCGAATATTTCTATGAGCTGATTGAGAACAACCGCATGTTTTCCCGCCTGTCGTCTAACGCCCAGGGCGTCCCTCATGGTGACGAAGGCGAATATCACTGCGACTGCAAAGACCGGTGAATCCAATCCGCATGTAATACCTGCGGTAGTAGCCATACAACACACCGTAGAAGAATGTGCCGACGGCATGCCGCCATCTCCTGTCAAGCGCCTGAGATCCAGCTTTCTATTGATCAGTGCATAGATGATCGTCTTAATGATCTGCGCGGAAGCACTGCCTAAAAGCCCGCTGATGAGAACCCTGTTCCCGATTATCGCCATGAAAAAATCAGTTATCGTCATGTTGTTTCCCCAAAGTTGATCTAAGATCGATCGCTGTAAATGTTTAAGATTACTATATTTTGATCAGATATTGTATCCTGCATGTTCAGATTGCGTAAACACTGTGCTCAAGTGCGTCAATCCCTGCGGCGGAGCCGTATTACCCGCCATTCGTCTGTCGCATGCGGCTATGATGTCCGGAATTGCAGTCACATCAAACCGTCCGGTTCCAACGTCGATGAGCGTCCCGGCAATGATACGCACCATGTTATATAAAAAACCATTACCTGTGACACGAATACGTATCAGTCCGTCTGAAAAAATGTCTTCATCCTGCGTAAGCGAAATACTGTCTATCCGGCGCACCGTAGTCTCAGTAACTCCTCCGGCCGAACAAAAAGATGCAAAATCATGTTCTCCGGCAAAAGCTCTCGCAGCTTCCCTCATGACAGAAAAATCCAGCGGTCTTGGAAAATACAGAGCATACCGGCTTAAAACCGGAATATCTATACGCCTGTTCAGTATAACATATTCGTATGTTTTAAGGCTGTCGCAGTGTCTCGGATGAAAATCGGGATCTGTCTCCACAGCTGACTGGATCACAATATCATGCGGCAGACGGGAATTCAACGCAAACGGGATTTTTTCAGCCGGTATCCGAAGACTTGTATCAAAAACCGCCACATTTCCCCTGGAATGAACACCGGAATCAGTGCGGGATCCGCCCGTCAGACTGATCTTTTCCCCTGCGAGTTCCTCCAGTGCAGCCTCCACGGCACCCTGTATTGTCGTCACATTCGGCTGCGACTGAAAACCGCAGTAATCCGTCCCGTCGTAAGCGATCCTGATCAGGATCCTGCGGGTTCCGCCACCGGACTGCGTCAAACCTGACTGCTGTTCCATCTTCTGATCTCCGTGTAGTAACAACGTTGTATCAACATAAGCACCAAAATAATTTAGCACATTCACCCGGTTATGTAAATACGCTAAAAATGAAAATAAAAAAAGTGTTTGACAAACATCGCTTTCTGTGATAGTATCTTTTGCGGTGTTGAAAACACACGTGTGTGTAGCTCAGCTGGATAGAGCACTTGGCTACGGACCAAGGTGTCGGGGGTTCGAATCCTCTCACGCACGCGATTAAAAAGGGCTTCAAAGCATTGATTTATCAATGTTTTGAAGTTTTTTTATTGCCAAAAATATTGAGTATCATTGAGTATCACAAAATTTTAGAAAGGAGAATGCGCTCCAAGTCTGCGTTTTGAGGCATTTCTTTCAAATATCCCATTGTAAGAGCAGTAGAAATCTACTAAACTATGAGAAAGGAGCACAAACCATGTGTAAAGTCATAGAAGATATGAGAAACGAAACCGAAACAAAAGGATGCACAGGCTTATTTGATAAGAATTATTGCCTTTTCTAAACAATTCGTGCTATAATACGAAAAAATCTACAAACCTTGTAAATTTGAGAAAGGAGGAAGTGTTATGATATCAATGTCCGAACCTATATTTGAAAGAATATTAAACTTGTCAGAAAGTCAGATTCCCCTGATTACGGCATTTTTAGATACTCTTTCCGATGAAAAAGCATCCAAAAAGGGTGTTAGTAATCGCATAGGTATAGCTAAAAACATTTCATTTCCTGCTGATTTTGATGATATCGACTATGGCACCGCCGACTTCTTTGGGTTAAATGTATGAAATACTTATTAGACACACATGTTCTGCTATGGGCTTTAAAAGGTGTTAACGCCGACAATTCCGAGTTTCCGACAGAAATATGGGAGTTTTTCTCATCGGTGCAATTTTCTCGCACATATGATAAATCTATACAGGAAGCTAATCAAATAAACAACCTCTACTCATAAAATCCGGAAGATTGACATGTTTAATCCCGTTACGCTGCTGAATCATATCATTTCTTGTTATCACATATTTGGGATAATTATCTCCTACTATTTCAAGCGGTGAATACTCTCTATCTTCAGTCTTTATATCATTCATTATCGTCATAGCAACCTGTACGTACGCATACTTCATTGATGCATCACGCAATATAAAATCACACTCAAGTTTACCTATTCTGCCTATGCTGACAGAATATCCCTTTGAACGAGCATACGTATACACTATGTTTTCCAATACCGGCCCATAGTTTATACGATTATCGGTATTAGTAGCAAGCCAAAAACCCAAATCCGACAAATAATACTTTTGTTCTCCGGAAATAGACTTTTTTGATTTCATGTCAAAACGGTTGCATTCATTTATAATCTTTGAATCCTTTAATACCTCAATGTATCTGAGAAGCGTTTCATGCTTAACCGTCACGCCTGCCTTATGTAATTCCGCTAACAAATTAGGCACGCTTGTTGTTGCTCCGAAATTATTTATAATATACTGCTGAACCTTCTGAAATGCCGCAAGATTTCGGATAATAACTCTTTTCTTTATATCTTTTTCAAAGATTTCCTTTATAACACTTGCAATATATGTTCTTTTATCATACAACGAATCATAGTTCAAGGCTTGCGGAAATCCGCCTTCATGAATGAACATATCTAACTCTGTGACTAAATCTCCAATAGGTTTGTTTAGGAACTTTTTCATTCCAATATATTCTTCGAACGATAAAGTCATCATTTCAAACTCAAGATATCTTCCGGTCAGCTTTGTGACAAGCTCACCACTTAGCAAATATGAGTTCGAACCTGTAACAAATATAGAATACTCCTCCTCCAAACGATAGGCATTTAAAACCTCTTCAAATCCTTCTACATTTTGTACCTCATCAATAAACAGGTATTTTATTCCTTCAGCCATAGAGTGTTTATCAATTACAGCTTCAAGCTGTTCAGCTTTTTTTATGCTTTTATATCCCCTCTTATCCAAGTCGATAAAGATTATGTTTTCTTCATTTACTCCTGCCGCTCTCAACTCCTCAGCAATTATATGCATCAAACTAGACTTTCCGCATCTACGTACTCCTGTAATAACCTTTATCATAGAGGTATCATTATAAAACCCTCGTATTCTGGCCAGATAGTTTTCTCTCTTGTAATACTGCATGATATTCTCCTGTTTATGGGGGATGGTTTTATCTTTTTTTCATTTTTATCCCCCTTAAACGCCATTTTACTCTCTTTTTTTTAATCGTCAAGTCATATTTTTAATGAAAAGAAAGATGCTTAAAACTATTCTATATTCCCTTCACAGTCCGCTCAATTATATTATAGTTCCATTATTCTTCCCCTTTGCCATCTCCTCTTCAGCCTTATCAAATATCCAAGGCTTTAGGTGAATGTCCGGTATAACAAATACTCTGCTCATATCTTTATCTCCATATTCAGTCTTAAGGCGATTGATGTTTGTTCGCTTCATTCAGGTACAGTCTAATCTTAATATCTTTTTCAATCCAATAGTCAGTTCATAAAAATCTGCCTGTTTTCATGTCTAAAACGACCTCTTTTTACCTCTCTCGCTTCTACCTTATGTGTTTTTTCATTATCTCTCAATTTTTGATGGCCTATTTTAAATTTTTTTACATCTATTAGTAGGAGCAAAAATATTCGGAATTTAATTCCATGCTTTAGAAAGGTCATCATTATGGCAGATTTTTTAACGACCATGTATGGCGATGGAAATGCCTGCATCGGAAATAAATATGGAAAAACAGTCGTTAAAGCCAAGGATATCTATTTTAATAACGACGGACATATGACTGTTAATTTCCTTAAATGGGGAGGCGGT
>JAFYAD010000215.1 GCA_017540915.1 Lachnospiraceae bacterium | reverse complement strand
TTCGTTAAGATATACCACATCCGATGACACTAAATTCGTCCTTCGCTTTGCTCGGTCTCATTAAGTGTCCCTGTATGGGTATCTCTAATCTCACCCTTCGCCTTCGGCTTGGGTTCGTTAAGATATACCACATTTAGCGTTATGCCATAATATGCTACCACAATATCTGATCGAGTGCAAATAAAAAAACCTTCCCCCATTGGAGAAGGTTTTCGTGAAATTTTACTCTTACATTGCCGATTGTGTGAAGAAGTTCTGCATCTTGCGCTCTTCCTCTTCCTCTTTTTTCTTTTGAGCCATGAGGGCGTATGCCTGCAGAGTCTCCTGCTTTTTCTTTTCGGAAACTGCCTGCGGATAATCAAGATCCTCAGTGCGGCTCTTGGCAGAAGTGATATCATAGGATGTCTGTGAGTTGGACATAAAGGCGTAATCCAGCGAATTTGACTGGGCGCCTATATTGCTGCGGTTCTCAGAGATCTTCGAAAGAGCCTCATCGATGGCTGCAATATTGAAATCCTTGGTCACATCAAAATCCTCGATGCCCAGGCTCTTCAATGTAGCAGATCCGACACTCATAGACTGTGCGTTGCCGTTGGAATCTGTGGCGACCTTCAGATCCTGCGCATCTCCATCCAGAAGCTTTCTGGTATTAAAGCTCGTCTGCTCTGATATCTCAGATATGCCCTGCTTGAGCTGATCGATCTCATCCTGGATCGCACGCTTGTCGGAATTTGATAAAACCGCGTCATTGGAAGCATATACAGCAAGCTCTCTCATACGCTGTAAGCTGTCCGTGATCCTGCCGACTCCGCCGTCCGCAACCTTTAAGAGATCCTGCGCTGACTTTATGTTGGAAGCACCCGCCTCAAGTCCCTTGATCTGTGCGTCCTCTTTATTGATGATGGAAGTCTCAGCCGCACCGTCCGCTGCGCTGTTGATGCGTCTGCCGCTGGCCAGCTGGGAATATATATTCGTGTTCATAGAACCGCCGATGGATGGAATACCACTCATACCGACACCTCCTGTATATCTCATCTGAATACGACTTTTGTCGAACTATCCTGTTTCCATATAGCTTGTTTTATTTTACAATATTTTACTATAAAAAACAAGATGTTTTTTGTTTTTACTGTTACTATGAAGTTACTATTTATACGGTCTTGCGAAAACAGGCTCATATTCGTAGAACTTGGCACCCTTAACTGTCGCGAACCAACCGTGACCAATATAGAGGTCTACATGATAGATTCCCAAATATCTGCCATTATCCGCACCGGTCTCAAAGGCCAGATCTCCGGCGCGCAGATCGCCATAATCAGCGGATTTTAATACATATCCCTGCTCATCGCACCATTTGCACAGATCCGCTGCAGTGGGAGCCCAGTTTGAATTGCCTCCGATGGTCTTGCCCGCCGCGTTGTAGGAACGCCATACATATGAGCTGCAGTCGTAATATCCCTCGCTCATACGCTTTTCCTGGGAATAAGTATCCCCATAATGTTTTGCGGCATAATAAAGCGCATCGGCACAGGTTTTTGTCGTAACCGACAGCATGTAGGTAAGAGTCTCGTTTCCAACCTGCACAGTGATGTCCGCATCCCCGTAACCCACGGCCTTGACTTTCCCGCTTTTGGTAACCGTTGCAACCTTCTTATTCGATGTTGACCAGGTGACCTTTGTACCGGAGGGCTTTCCGGCAAGCTTAATATCCGTTGTATCACCCTTTGCCAAGATCAGATTTGTCATGTACTGATCCCACTTTTTATCAGGATCCTTGCCTTCCGCACCCAGGTGAAAACTCTTTGAATTGTATTTGAGATACATTTCATAAAACTTCACCTTAAGTTTTAAGACTTTTCCGTCTACGAATATCTTAACGTCGTAGGTTCCCTTCTTCTTGCCGGAATAGCTGAGATATACTTTATAAGTCCCGTCAACACTGTAATCCTTGTAAAAAGAAAGCTGGATCTTTTTGTTGCCGCATTTGTAGTCAAACTCGCTGGAATCCGAAACGCCTGTTACTGTAATACCAGTATCGCTAAAATATGCGCTGGCTCCGTCACCGTATGGATCGTTGTTGTAGATATTGATCATCACCTTATTAGCGCTGAGTTTCGGATCCGTGACATAGACAGAAACATAGCAGGTATAACAATCCTTATATGTACCGTGGTCATAGGTGTATTTTATGACAAGTGTTGTCTGTCCCGCCGCCTGACCGTACAGCTTTGCAGTGAGCCCATCCGGGCTGATCTCAGAGATCACAGCTATAAGGTCATCATTAACCGAATACTCCACCGTCGGATCAATATATCCGGTAGCAGCCGTGTCTATCTCGGCACCCAGGTCTATGTCGGCGGTACTACCTTTTGTGACGGAAATATTGCTTATAACATAGGATGTGTAATAATTGTCGCTGTATCCGTAACCCGGATCTGTCCATGAACCGGATCCCGGATCGGTCTGACCGGAATTCTCATCGTAGACATTTATGCGGCAGTCAGCCCTGTAATATACAGTTCCGTAAGAATCAAAATAATAGCTGTACAGTACCGAGAGGGTTGTCTGTCCCACATAACTGTTAGAATACAGAGTTAATGCGTCATAATCTTTTTCAAACAGACCATATAAATTATCATATTCAACGGATATCATGCCCGGATTTGAAACATATACATCCTCCACCACAGGACTGTACCCTGTCTCCCCAAGGTAACTGTCATAGAGTTCATCCTCGATCTGAGGATAAGTCTTACATG
>JAFYAD010000214.1 GCA_017540915.1 Lachnospiraceae bacterium | reverse complement strand
GTCCCGATAGTGGTATTTCAGCTTGTGGTCGCGTCCCTCGCCTCCTACGGTTTCACGAGGACAAAGGGAAAGATCAGTGCCATCATCTTTTTCGTATATGTCATATTGATGATGATGCCAAACCAGGTGACGCTGGTTCCAAACTATATTGTGCTGCAAAAGCTGAATATGCTGAATACGAATATGGCAATATGGTTCCCCGGTATTTTTTCTCCGTTCTCCGTATATCTTATTACAAAGTATATGCGAAGAATCCCCAAATCTATTTTTGAGGCGGCGAGGATCGACGGAGCCGGAGAGTGGCGGACATTCCTGTTTGTGTGCGCACCTATTGCAAAGGGCATCATCACTACCTGCGGGATACTGATATTCGTGGATTATTGGAATATGGTGGAGCAGCCTTTGCTGTTCTTTACGGATCCGGACAAATATCCGCTGTCCATATTCCTGTCAAAGATCAACGCCGGAGAGGTCGGGCTGGCATTTGCGGTGGCTGTCATATATATGGTACCCAGTATTTTGTATTTCCTGTACGGAGAGGAAGCACTGGTGGACGGTGTTGCGTTCGCAGGCGGAGTTAAGGGCTGATCAACAGTTACAAGAGTTTTTTATTGGAGAGATGACATGGAAAACAATAACAAAAGAAAAGAGACAATAAAAACAGTAGCTATAATTTTTCTGGCAGTTTTGCTGGTACTGACCTTCTTTTCAAACACCATCATGAATTACTCACTGGTTCAGGTGAGTACGCAGATGGTGGAGAGCGGAACTCTCACATCAAGGGTTCGCGGCAGCGGTGTGGTGACATCGGAGGATGTTTACAAGGTGACCATCGACGAGAGCCGCAAGATAGCCACAATGGATGCCAGAACAGGAAAAACCGTAGAAAAAGGAGACATTCTCTTTACTCTGGAAAACAGTGACGGCGAGGAGCTTGCTACCGCAAGGGCAGATCTTCTGTCAAAGAGAAGCGCATATGAGACCGCCGTGCTGGAGGCGGGCATTACCACCGAGGAGAGAGAAGCCATCGAGCGGGGTGAGGGGATCTCACTGAGCACGATGCAGGACGAACTTCTGGTAGCAAAAGGCAGAGTGGACAGTGCTCAGGACAGGGTTGATGACCTGAAGGCCAAAAAATCCAGGGCAGATGCAGCAGCATCCGATACCAACGGTACAACGCCACTGGACAGCACTGCCGAGACAAAGGCATACACGCAGGCCAAGAGTGATCTGGCACAGGCGGAGATAGACAAATCCGAGGCGCAGTACAAATTCGATGCGGCTCAGTCCGAATATGAGGCGATACTGGCAGAGCAGCAGGCGTTCACGGGTTCAGACGATATCGAAAATGACAAGGAAGAAAAGCAGCTCCTGGATGATAAGGTAGAGGATGCCAGAAGAGTAAGGGACAATGCCAGAGAGGCACTTACCGAGGCTACGGAAACATACAATGAGCTGAACATAGTGGCTTCAAAAGCTGAACTTGAGATGAAGGCAGCCAGAGAGAAGAGCGGAACCTCAGCCAATAACTCGACGGCAATAGGCATCGATCTTGAGGATGCCAACAGGGTGCTGGAGGAGAGGACCAACGACTACAGCAATCTCAGCAAAAAGTACGCAGCACAGATAAATCTCTATTCACAGTACGACGCGCTGATGAGACTGGAGGAAAAAACGGCGGCTCTCGCGGCAAAGTCTGTTTCTTCAAATGTGGCATCTCCCATAAACGTCACAGTGACTGAGATAAACTTAAGCGCCGGAAACACTACGACTCCGGGCGAGGCGATATTATCGATCCAGCCGGAAAACAAGGCATACAAGCTCCAGTTTTCAGCAACCGCCAATCAGGCAAAGAAGGTAAAGACCGGAGACGAGGTGGAGGTGCTGTACAATTACATGGGCTCGGACATCACTGGCAAGGTAACAGGCATCAGAAAAGACCCCGAGAACAGGGAAAACATGATGATAGTCTGCGAGCTGTACGGGGATGTTTCATCCGGCAGCAGCTATACGGTCTCAGTGGGAGCAAGCTCTACCAATTATGATTATATTGTACCCACAAGCTGCATCAGGGAGGACTCAAACGGAAAGTTTATCCTCCGTCTCGAAACCAAGAGCACACCCTTAGGCAACAGATATTACGCAAGGCGCGTGGATGTGGAGGTACTGGCGAGCGATGATACCAGAACAGCTATCTCTGCCAGCCTTGAACAGTGGGGCGAGTATGTTATCACGACCGCATCTAAACCGGTAAATGAAAACCAGCAGGTAAGACTGGCAGATCAGGATCAGTAAAAGACATGATTGACAAGATTAAGAAAATACCTGAAAAGCTCAATTTAATAAAAGCGCTGATCTTTGTGATATGCATTACGGTATACTGTGTGCTGACAGCAGTAAGCTCTGCCCTGACCGGCAGCCTTCCCTCGCAGACCGCGGCAAAACGGTTTGCTCCGGACGATGATTATGCGCAGGCGACGGCGTTCATAGAGCAGACGCACGCACTGCCTGCTGATATGATGGCAGTATTCAGATACCAATTGGGTACGGAGCTTGAAAACAGAGCCTTTGAAGATGACGAGGTCAAGGGCAGACCCTACGTATATGCTTACAGTGCTCCGGCAGGCAGCATGAAGGTCGCCAGCAGCAGGGGCTCCTCCGTGACGGCATCTGTCACGGCGGTGGGCGGTGATTTCTTTATATTCCATCCCTACAGGCTTTTAGACGGTGCGTATTTCAATGATGAAGACGAAAACGGCGACGGTGTCATGCTCGATGCCGATACGGCATGGGCGCTTTTTGGCAGCAGCAATATCGCCGGCATGGAAGTGGAGATAAATGACAGGGCATATCCCGTAAGAGGGGTAATACAACGGGAGAGCGGTCCCTTCACAAAGGCATCGGGAGACGCAGCCAGCATGATATTTGTCACCTTCGGTGTTGCAAATTCAATGTCCGCAGATGCTGTGGAAGGCAGCTTTACGGATAATGCCTTTACGGGTGCCACATGCTTTGAGATGCTGATGAAAAATCCTGTAAAGGGATTTACGCGTGATGTTTTATCAAAGGTTCTGAAGGATTCTTTTGGTCTCACCGATGACGACCTTGAGGTGATCGAAAACTCATCAAGATACTCGCTGTTGTCGGAGCTGAATGTCATCAGGAATTTCGGCAAGCGTTCTATGAAGACCGAAGACATCATCTACCCGGGCTGGGAAAACAGAGCCAGAGCCTATGAGGATGTCGTAGCCGTGATGCTGCTGTTCAGGATCATGCTGTTGGTTTATCCTGTTTTCATAATGGTAAAATACGGAATAATTTTCATAAAGTTTTTGCATACAAAGCTGAAAAGCGGTATAAATAAAATAAAGAACAGGCTCGAAAAAAGATACGAAAAGAAATGGCTTGAAAAACAGGAGGCGAATGAGTAAAATGAACCCTTCATTAAGACTTAAGTTTAAAGGTCTGCCGACATCACTGATCATGCTTGCAATTGCAGCACTTTTTGCTGTATTGCTCTCTTGTGACCGTATTTATGCGGCAGACAGCGCATTTACCGGAGTGACCCAGTCCGGAGCTACCACATCTTCCGTAGATATCAGGTTTAAGCCCGGCAGTCAGTCATCGGGAAACAGGTATACGGCTTTGATAGGAACTTCAAAAACAGGAGACTTCAGTGAAACAGGAGTCATAACCGCGCTTAACAGCCTTACATTGACTGACCTTAAGGACGGTTCCACCTACTACATCAAGATTGCATCGTGTGATGAAGAGGGAATGCTCATGGGAGAGGAATCCCAGCCTGTCGCAGTGGTCACTGCTCCGGGCGGTACGCCTTCATATATCTCACAGTCTGAGAGCGGTGTCGATTCAGTCACGGTGGTATGGGCTCCGGTGTCCGGTGCAACAGGTTATTATGTGGAATACTCACTGGCGGACAGCACCACAGGTTCAAAGGAGAGGATGAGCGTTTCTTCCGAGTCGGCTGCTATTAAGGGCATACTGTCCTCCAAGGTATACAGTGTCACTGTCTATCCGTACAGAAGCAGTGGAGCTTTTACGGCATTTGATAAGGCGACAGCGGTAACCCTGGGAAATGTTGCTATCCGTGACCAGGGTACCGGCGGCACACCGACAGGAAGAGTCACCGGTCTCAAACAGACAGGCGCGGAAAGCGATAAGGTGACTGTCTCATTTAATCCCTTAATTGACGAAAATGCAGAATATGCCATCTTCCTCAGCGAGAGGAGCACTACGGGCTTCACGGCCTATGTCAGGACAAAGGAATCGCCTTTCACAATAGAAAACCTGACGCCGGGCAAGACCTATTACATAAAGGTTGCTCCGTGTTATCTGACATACAGCAGTCTCAATGAAACATACATTCCCAGCTACGGTGAATATTCGGATGTCTGTGAGATAGTGACCACACCCGGCTCTGCTCCCGCATCCTTAAAGCAGACCGTCATCAAGAAAAAGCTTATGACACTGACCTGGAGCAATGTCAGCGGTGCCACGGGATATGTGGTGGAATACTACGAATCGGGTGTCAGCGACAGCAAAGAGAGTGTCACGGTCAAGACGAATACAGTCACACTGAAAAAGCTCAAGGAGGGGGAGGCATATACGGTCTACGTAACTCCCTTCAGGAAGTCAGCCTCGGGCTATGTCGCTATGGACAGCAAGTCATATGCCTACAGATCGAATCTTCCCTTAAAGCCGGCTCAATGCTCAAAACCGGTTGTCAAGAGTATTTATAAGAGCCTTAAAAAGCTCACGGTATCAACCAAAGCCATGAATTCCGCAGACGGCTATGAATACCAGCTGTGGGCGGACGGAAAGGATTCGTCCGGCAAAAGGGTTTCGGGCAAGATATGCAAGGTTGACAGTGACAGCTATGCTTCATGTAATATAAAGGAAGATATCATCGCATCGGCTGATACAGCGGGACTTAAGGTCAGAGTCAGGGCGTATATCAATATAGGCGGCAAAAAGGTCTATGGCAAGTGGTCCGATTATACCAAGATATAAGTGCCATGTAACTGTTCAGAAGAGTCACAGCAGTGTTTCATAAACAGGGGATTACGAGCAGGAGGTATGTATGAAAGGGTTTATCAGAAAAACCGCAGTTGTTGTATTGACGCATATTCTGATGCTGTCGGGTGTTTTCGCACAGAACGTTGGATTTATGGGCGGTACGGCTGAGGTATATGCGGCGCAAAAACTGGTATATCTCAATAAAAGCTTTGTGAATATTGTGCCCGGTGACGCGTTTAAGCTGAATCTTTATTCCGGCAAAAAGAACATTTCCAAAAAAGCAAAGTGGTCTACCAGTAAGAGCAGCGTTGTAACTGTGAACAAAAAAGGACGTATCAAAGCGAAGAACACCGGCAAGGCTGTCATCACAGCTGCCTACGGTGACAAGTCGGTAAAGTGTGCCGTGACTTCCGCATATAAGGACTATGAGGAGTTTTATCACGATACGCTGAACGCCATGTACAACCGTATATACGGCTGGAGTGTGGATTCCGATGCATTGGCAGGCGGATTTGTGGGCATTGCAGAGGCCATTGGTTCAGATACGGGAGATGCCGCTTTAAGAAAGATAGGCTATTCCATCATGGACATAAACGGCGACGGAGTGCCTGAGCTTATCGTGTCAGGCATTACCAAGAGAGGCAAGAACTGCTTTGCTGATGATATCAGCCTGTTATACACATATGTTGACAAAAAGAGCGTGGAAGTGACATCCGGATGGGCCAGAAGCCGCTATACTATGATGGACAACGGAAACCTCTACTATATGGGTTCAAGTGGAGCAGCGTACTCATATTTCGGAGAGTTTACATTGGTACCGGGAGATACGCAGCTCACCTGTAAAGACCTGTATTTTTCTACGGATGAGGATCCGGAAGATGATCACCTGGATTATTATCACAATACCGTGGGGTACGGGGATGTTTCAGTATCTGAAAAGCTTGACATCACGCCGGATGAATTTTGGGATATAAATCGAGGTTATGAGAGCAGAAGTCATCGCATAGAGGTCACTCCTTTCTCGGATTTCCCGGTTGATATCTTCAGCAGCGCATCCGAGGATATCGCTATATATGACAGCACTGCAGGATATGAGGAGTATTACGATTTTTCAACAACCGACAGTGAATACAAAATTTCCACAGTCATAGCCGCAAGCAATACCGTGAGCGATTTCAAGGTGTACAGGCTGACCTGGAAGGATTCCGGAGCCAACATGCTGGTGCCGGAGCTTTCCGCTGAACCTCTGTACACATTGGAAAAACTCACTCCGGATAAGCCGTTGAAGCTTACCATAGTGTTTATGGGGGATATGCCGGAGTATGCCATAACCTTCAAGGACCAAAACGGCGAGGAAAAGAGCTATTC
>JAFYAD010000213.1 GCA_017540915.1 Lachnospiraceae bacterium | reverse complement strand
GTGGAAAATGTCGGCTGACAGAGGCATGCTTTTTGTGATTGCAGGTTTTTTACTGTATGGAGTAGGCGGTCTTGCCATGGTGGTGGCATACAGGTTCGGAAGACTGTCGGTGCTGCAGCCCATGATGAGCCTGAATTATGTTTTGAGCATACTGCTGGCAGCATTTGTTCTGCATGAAAACATAACGCTGATCAAATGCACAGGAGTTCTTCTCATCATCGCGGGAGTTGTATTCATCGCAGGAGGTGATGAGAGATGATCCTCATATATGTCTGTATTGCGGTAATGACTTTTTTAGGCGCATTGGCTTCTCTTTTTCTCAAGAAGGCATCAGACACCCCGGGGCTTGTCAAAATGCTGGTCAACATAAATCTCTATATAGGCGGAGCTCTGTATGTCACATCTGCGGTCATGAATATACTGGTGCTGCGGTATCTGGATTACTCTGTGGTGCTGCCGCTTACATCCCTCACCTATATCTGGGCGATGGTGCTGGCACATTTTGCACTGAAAGAAAAGATCGGTTTCAAAAAGATCCTGGGAGTATGTCTTATCTTTGCGGGAGCGGTGCTGATATCCATCAGGATCTGAACACATCGTAAGCAGGTAAATATTATAGGCGTATTATTGTTAATGACAACGCAAGCCCTTCGGGGCTTGTTTTGCTTTTTATGGGAAAAAATACAATTATGGCAGAAATCATTGTACAAAACGTTTGAAATATAGTAAAATAACAGGTTGAGGTGGTGTATATCGGGGGTAAAATGTAAGAGGACAGAACATAAAAGGAGGATGTCAGAGATGGCCAGAAAGTCCAGCACAGAACGTGCACAGCAGTTGGTTGGAGGTTTCGCTACCGCCAAAAAGAAAGTTGTGATCCAGTATGGCGGTATCGAGCGCAAGGAGAGCGAGATCATGGAACGTATCCGTGAAGACATTGAGAAAAAGGGTGTTCCGGATGCGGACATCACAGAGGTTGACGTCTATATAAAGCCGGAGGATCGTTCGGTGTATTATGTAGTGAATGAAGACGTTAACGGCAGTGTATTTTTCTGATCATCAAATTTCGGAGGAGACCATATCATGGCAAAAGTATATGTTGTAGCAAACCAGAAGGGCGGTATAGGAAAGACCACGACTGCCACCAACCTTGCAGGTATTTTTTCAAAGAGAGGGAAAACTCTGCTGATCGATGCGGATCCGCAGGGCAACAGCACGAATACATATGAGGCGCAGGTAGAAAATGTTGCGACTCTGTACGATGTTATCATAGATTCGGACAAGCTGCCTATAAAGGATGCGATCCAGAGCCTTCCCAACGGAGATATTGTAGCCAGCGACCCTCTGCTGGCAAAGGCAGAGAAGATGCTGGACGGCGATGTTGAGGGCTTTTACCGTCTCAAAGATGCGCTCGATGAGCTTGATGGCTACGATTATGTGGTGATAGATACTGCGCCGTCTCTTAATGTTATACTGTACAACTGCCTGATCGCGGCACAGTATGTTATCATACCGGTGACGGCCGATACATACGCAATGCAGGGTATAGATCAGCTTTATAACACCATCATGGCGGTAAAGAAAAGACAAAACAGAGACCTTTCGATAGCAGGTCTTCTGTTGGTCAAATATTCAGGCAGATCAAATCTGGATAAGTCTACCAGAGACGAAATCGAGTCTCAGGCAGCCAAGATGGGCACTAAGCTTTTCGGTACAGCCATCAGAGAGTGTGTGAAAACAAAGGAAGCACAGGAAAAACATAAACTCCTGATAGATTATGCGCCGGGATGCAACACTATGGTGGATTACCTGAGCTTTGCGGAAGAGCTTTTGGGCGCGGAATAACAGGGGTTTATCATGAATGTTGCTTTTATCAATTTGCTTTTATATATCATTGGCTCAGTGCTTTTCATCATTTCTTCGGTGACATGTTTTAGGCTTAAAAAATCGATTCCTAAGATTGCAGCATTGTTTTTACTCTCGCCAACAGTCGGAAACACTATCTCTTTTTTGACAAGCACCTATTTGGTCTCATTGCTGGGGTGGAATGCATTCGAATCTGCATCCTTCAAAGAATCTGTTCTGTTTGCTGTATTAAGTACGGGAGTACAGCTATTGATTCAGGCGATATCAATGGCGTTATATGTCAGGCTGGTAAAAGCTCAGAATTCATCGATAGCAATATTTGTGTATCTGTGTTCTGTGATGATAATTCCACCTGTCCTGTTTATTGTACTGGAGAAGACGCTCTTTTCGATGTTGTTTTATCTGGTACTGAATATAATGTTCTTTTTCCTGGTAATAAGGCCGTTGACTGTGGTTTCCGGTGAACATCAGGTTACGGACAGGAAGCTTTTTTTGATATTACCCACAGTAACCTTTGCATTCAGTACATTCATATACACGGTGAAGATGTGCATATGGTCAGTAACAGAGTTTGACGATGAAAAGCTCAACACCATAAAGCTAATAACACACTCGGAGGGAGATGAACTCTTAGACAGATTGAAACCCATAGTCTCCATGGCCATCCGTATTGCCCAGTATGAGCAGCAAATATTGATGTTCTGCAATATCTTTATAACTTTTGTGCTCATCATTGCGTTTTATGTAATCGTGCGCAATATCGACTTCATGAATAAAGCGATAAAGGCACAGGCGGAGATCAAAGAGCTGTCCGTAGAAGTGATGGAGGCGCTGGCGCATACTATCGATGCCAAGGATGAGTACACCAGAGGACATTCCATCAGGGTTGCACAGTATTCACGTATGATAGCCGAGAAACTGGGAATGACCAATGAGGAATGCGAGAATGTCTATTATATGGGACTTCTCCATGATATAGGCAAGATAGGTGTTCCAAACGAGATCATAAATAAACCCAGCCGTCTGACGGATGAAGAGTACAATGAGATCAAAAAACACCCGGCTACTGGATATGATATCTTAGCGGAGATAAAGACAAAGCCCGAATTATCCACCGGAGCAAGATGGCATCATGAAAGGTTTGACGGAACCGGCTATCCCGATCACAAAAAGGGAGACGATATACCTATAGAGGCGAGGATAATAGCGGTGGCGGATTCCTATGATGCCATGACATCCAACAGAAGTTACAGGCGATATCTCCCGCAACAGAAAGTCAGAGAAGAGATCGAAAAGAATATAGGAACTCAGTTCGATGAAAAGCCGGCAAGATGCATGATAGAGATCATGGATGAAGACAAGGATTATGTTTTGCATGAGTAAGAGCCTGCATATACTGCAGGTTACGAGAGGTTGGCGATGGTAGAGACAAATCTTTTCATGGAATCGGAAAATCACAGGATAACCGAGACAGTCAAAAACTTCAGTGTGCTGGAGTATGACAGGGATCTTTCGGTTACCGAGCTTAACGCCGAGCAGCAGTATTTTGCCTCCAAGATGAACATCCGTAAAAAACAGCTGGCTGTCAGACTCGAGGATTCCGGCGCTGTACTGCAGGCAGGCGCCATGCAGATCATGATGGGGAAGATCCGTGTTTCAACGAATGTTACCGGCGCTATGGATCTCATGAAAAAGGTGGTTGGCAGCAAGGTGACAGGGGAGACCACCATAAAGCCCTTGTACGAAGGAACCGGAGTCGTGCTGTTAGAGCCGACATACAAACACATCCTGCTGGAGGAAGTTGAAAACTGGCAGGGAGGCATGGTGATCGAGGACGGAATGTTTTTGTCCTGCAGCAGTACCGTGAATATAAATGTCACGGGTCGCAACACGGTGACCGGAGCAGTCTTTGCGGGCGAGGGATTGTTCAATTCCATACTGACCGGGCAGGGCATTGTGGCTCTGGAGAGTCCCGTGCCGAGAGCGGAGCTTATCACTATAGCTCTCACGGATGATGAGGTCAGGGTAGACGGCAATATGGCGGTTGCCTGGTCAAATTCCCTGAAGCTCACTGTGGAGAAGACCACAAAGACTCTTATGGGATCAGCGGTTTCCGGCGAAGGTCTTGTGAATGTATATCGTGGCACCGGAAAGGTGTGGGTTGCGCCTGTCAGGGGCGATAAGATAAGGAGTTAAGGTGATATGGGATTTATAAGAATGTTTTTTTCAAGCCCGCTTGGCGCTCTGATCAACATCGTGATTGTGGCATGCGGAGTGTTTGTTTTTTTGAAGCTGATGAAGCTGGGGGAAGATCTTGTAGAGCAAAAGAGGCGTTATGACGATCGCTTTAAGGTTCAGATCAACATGAGCGAAGGAATGTTTAACGAGAATCTTGATCTGGAAAACGTGACCAACAGTACAATATCCAACCGCAGCATCAACGATTGGAAAGAGGAATTTGACAGACTGTGCACCAGATATAACACTCTGACGGAGCTGATACCGGTGTTTCCCCTTGCAGGTATTTTCGGCACCGTGACCGGCCTGATAGGTCAGGCGGGGCTTATAAGCCGTGGTGTTGCGGAGGCCGGTTCCATGCTGGACAATCTTGGTGTTGCCATGACATCAACATGGGTCGCCCTTGTAGTCACAATGGCGCTGAAAATCTATGTCGCTGCCAGCACATCAAAGAAGCTTTACCTCTGCGATGTGGATTATGAGTCCTATGTGAGACTTAAAGAGGACAGTTATAAGACCGGACGTATCAAGGAAAAGAAGAAAGAGGGAAATTTATGAGACATCTTTTGAGTAAGAAAGAGATCATCATAGATCTTACCTCACTTCTGGATGTGATATTTATAGTACTCATGGTGGTAATGTTCGGCCAGACGGTACAGAAGTCTACAGCAGATCAGGATCTTCAGGACAGTCAGGCTGTGGTTTCCACTCCCGAAGATTTCGGTGAGGAATCCGTGATACAGCATTACCAAAAGTACGAGAATATAGACAATTATGTGACATTTATAGATGTGAGGACGGAATATATCCCGGACAGTTTCGAGGAGAAAAAGCTTCACGAACGCTATCTTACAGTGACTGCCGGAATAGGCGACGGACAGAAGACCCTGTTCGGAAAAGACGCGGAAGAAAATGTCATCATAGTATCTGAGGAAAACGAGGATGATGTTTTCAAAGACGACGGGTTACAGCCCGGAAAATTGGAACAGGAGCTCAGACGCCTTATAGATAGTGCCGTTACAGTCGGCGAGGATGGCGTTAAAAAGGTCGTGGTGGTTTCCGTGAATCGCAATGAGGACAAGATACTGTACAGGGATGAGGTTGCTATCAGTAAGCTCCTGGAGGATCTTGCGAGCGAATATAAGGAAAAGGGAATAGCCATAGCGGTTCAGTGATCTGGTATTAAGAGGACAGGTATATGCACGGGATAAGTCTCAGGTGGGTTGTACTGATACTGTCGGTACTGCTCATTATCTTTCTCATATACATATATATAAAAAAACCGTCAACCGACAGCAGAGCAAAGAGGATAAGGGCGTTGGTTCTGTTGGTGCCTGTCGCCTTCATGCTGATATCTGCTTTTCTGCTGTTCGGAGAACATGGTGGGATGGGACTTGTGCGGGAGCTGATAGATTCGCCGACGCTCGATAGTGCGAATCTTCCGGAAGCGCCATCCGTCGATGAGGGCGAGGGTGTTTCGATAAAGGTGAGCGGCAAGTCCATCACCATAAACGGTGTTGTGGCAGCGGACGTGCAGGCTCTGGATGAGTATCTCTCAAATTATCCCGGTACCGAAAGGGTGAAACTGGTGGATGATTTTGCTGTATCATCGGTCATGCATCAGGTGATGGATGTTTTGGAAGAACATAATATTTTGTGGGATTTGGATGATGAAACGTAACAAACACTTGCTCCTGTTTTTGATGATATGCATATTGTGCGTTACAGGTTTTGCTTTTCGCAAGGTTAAGGTGATCACGGATAACGGAAAACCCCTGATAGACCTGAATGAGCAGCTTGTGAACAGGGAAATACTGTACCCGGAGGATAATGAGGATGAAACTCCTGCTGTGGATACAACGGAGGAAGATGCGGTCCGCAGCTGGGGCATCTACATCGAATATGACCGGGTGAGCTTTTTAAGTAAAAGATACATATATACGGGACATGACGGAACGGAAGAGGAGCGGCTCGTGAGCATGAATGCCACAGAAGTAGATGCAAACGGAAATCCGCTGAGTTTTGAAGAGGCGCTTTCTAATGCAATGAAGGACTACAAGGATGTGTCACAGAATGATGTTTTTGTCATAAGGGACGAATACGGTGAATACTATACGGAGCAGTATGTCATTAAATGTATTGAAAAATATGCTGATGACAGCCGTATCAGGTTTGAATCCTCTTTCAGATGATGAAAACACCTTTTGACTGTTTACCGTTTATACATAAAGGCAATATGACCATGAAAAATATTATTACGAATTCAAAACGGATTATTAAGGATATTAAGCTCAGAAGGATCGTCAGCGCGCTGGTGGTACTGGCATTTCTGGTCACCGGTACTCATGTGGCATTGGCAGATACGGGAGTTTCCATTGATGCCGATAAGACAGTGGTATATTCCAATGTTTCGGCAGGATCGGTGGTGGGGAATCCCGATGCTTTTAACGGGAAAAACTATGCCGTGATCGGGCGCATAAAAAATGTTTCTGCGGACGGCTTTTCATTTACGCTGTTACCGGAGGAAGATGGTGATACAGGTATAACATGTACATTAACCGTAGGTATTTACAGCATGGTGGCGCACACCGAGTTTGATGAGACAGGCAGTTCGGACAAGCTTTTCAAGGTGCTGGGGCAGGTGCAGACATCATCAAAGGGTATAACCCTTGCTGCAGAGTATGTCTTTGAGGCAGACGGTAAGCCTTATGAATACACATGGACATTGAAGGGCGGCAGGGAATTCCGCGCCAACGAGACATATAACCGGAGTCTGGGCGGTGTGATGCATTACGAGATCCCCGCAGCGTGGAAGACGGTAGAGGAGGAGCTTCCCAACGTGGAAGGTTACCAGTACAGACTGAATGAGCTCGACAGATCCGGTGCACCGGAGAGCTTATTTATATTCTACGTCGGAAATGAACATCTGGAGGAAGCTTCTGACAAGGACAAGACGAAAGAGTTCTGTGACGCTATTGTCAAAAACATTATGGGTTCCGTCATCATCAGGGGACCGATCCTGTCACAGTGGTTTGAGCGCGATATGGTAAGGCGTGACGTGCAGGCGGATTACGGAAAGCTGAGTTATTATACCGGCAGCTTTACCGATGAAAACAATAATGATTTCAGCAAACACAGGGTTGAATTCATCTTTCTGCCGAGGGATAACACGGATGAGGGAGTACAGGCTTTATTGTATGTTTATCCGGTTACCGGAGGCTCAGAAGAACATAAGGAAGAGATATTATACGTAATGCGAAGTATGTTTCCGTGATGAGAATGGAAACATGATGATTCATGAATAAAAACGGCTTTCCCTTTGAAGGGGAAAAATGTCTGATAATAAAAGGCTGATACGAAGTGTAGCTTGGAGGAGCATAAACTGATGAAGAAAGCTAAAATCTGGCAGATAGTTTTGTTTATTACATTATGTGTGGGGTTGAACATAAGCGGCAAAATGCTGGCGGGATGGCTGGAGCTTCCCCTGTGGCTTGATTCCTTTGGCACGGCACTTGCCGCCAGCATCGGAGGACCGGTGTGCGGCGCTATGGTGGGATTTACAGGCAATATAGCATACAGTCTGGTCAACAGGCTGTCCGCAGCATATTCCATCACAAATATCGCCCTGGGCATCATAGTGGGTATAGCTGTGCGTAAAAAGTGGTTCGATCAGTTTTACGGCTTTATGAAAGCGGCATCTCTTACGATGTTTACGGCACTTATCGTATCCGTACCATTAAATATGATATTGAATAACGGGTATATCGGCAACAAATGGGGAGACGGAGTGTTCAACTATTTCCATGATAAGGAATGGCCTGTAATACTGTGTTCCGTGCTCGGACAGCTGATCATTGAGTTTGCGGATAAAATGCTGACCATAGCGGCAGTTTATGTTGTGATCCTCATAAGACGAGCCGGAAAAGAACAGAAAGCGATCAAAGCAGCGGGAACGGCATCGGCTATCGCGCTGTTTCTCGGAATCTCTGTGTTGTCCGCCGTAAATGTTCAGGCTGCCTCATTACCGGGAGCCATTGATTACAATGATTATGTACAGAGTGTTTACAGCAATAACAACGGTCTTCCCTGCGGAGAAGCCAATGATATAGCGCAGACAAACGACGGTGTCCTGTGGATCGGTACATATGCGGGATTGTATCGTTATAACGGCAGGGAATTCAGATGGATAGACGAATACGAATCCGTCAAAAACGTAAACTGCCTCTATGTGGATGAGGAAGGCCGTCTGTGGATCGGAACCAATGACAATGGTCTTTCCATTGTGATCCGTGAAAAGGTTGTAAATGTACTGGACCAGTCCAGCGGTCTGCCCTCAAATTCCGTGCGAAGCATCATTCGTGCTACTGATGGATACTATTATATCGGTACTACATCCAGCATGCAGATATTGATGATGAATAATGGTCTTAAGGCAGCCAACACCCTGAATGAGGTCAATTATACGGACAGCATCACTGCGGATGAGTCAGATCATGTGGTAGCGGTAACATCCGACGGAAGCCTGCATCTGATGAAGGCCGGACAGCTTTTGAGCACTCTGAAACTGCCGGACGAGCAGGAGGTTTTTAACTGTTGCGCATTTGCTCCCGACGGAACCCTGATGGTGGGTACAAATATAAATCATATCTATTATTTTGATGTTTCACGGGATGATTTTACCCAGCTGAAGACCATGGTATGCAGGGATGTCAGCTGCATCAATAATCTGAACTATATCAGCGACGGAACCCTGTTCATATCTACAGACAGCGGTATATCTTACATGGACGGAAACGGCTACCACCGTTTGAACACCAATGATTTTAATAATTCCATCGATAATATGTTGTATGACTATCAGGGAAATCTGTGGTTTACATCCTCAAGACTGGGGTTGTTGCGCCTGGCAAAATCGCCCTTCAAGGATGTTTACGGATCCATTGGAATGGACCGTCGGGTTGTAAATACCATTGTGTCATGGCAGGGCGACTACTACATAGGTACCGATAAGGGACTTGATGTGGTGGATAAGAGCTGTCGTCATCAGATCCGGAATGACCTGACAGAGGCTTTGGCAGACAAGAGAATCCGCTGTATGTATGTGGACGGAGACGATCACCTGTGGGTTTGCACCTATGGCAGCGGATTGATGGAGTACGCATCTGATGGCGAGTCCTGGGCATATAACGGTGATAACGGCAGCTTCGGAAACCGTGCGCGAGTAGTCACAGGTCTGACGGACGGGACCATATTAGCGGCAGGAGATACGGGTATAAGCTACATCAAAGACCATAAAATACAGAAGACCATCGGCTATGAGGATGGTCTGATAAATTCAATGATCCTGACCCTCACAGAGAGAAGCGACGGCACGATACTGGCAGGAACAGACGGTGACGGGATCGCAGTATTAAAAGACGGCGAGGTTATCGACATGCTGACCAGGGATGACGGACTTTCCAGCGGCGTCATCCTGCGTACCATAAAGGATCCCAAATCAGAAGGAGTATTTCTGGTCACCAGTAACAGCCTGTGTTATCTGGAACCTGACGGCACCATCCGAAAGCTCAGCAAATTTCCGTATTTCAACAATTATGATATATGGGTAAAGGATGAAGACACCCTCTTTGTAATGTCCAGTGCGGGAATCTACGTTGTGGAGCGGGATGAACTGGTCATGGGCGGGGAGATCGCCTGGGAGCTTTTAGATGCGAGGCGCGGACTCGGAACATCACTGACCGCAAATTCATGGAATTACTATAACGGAAACGGTGAATTGTTTCTTCCGTGTGATACGGGTGTTTACGTTATAGACGTTGAAAAATATAACAGTGATGTTCACTCCTACAGAATGCAGCTGGCGGCAATACACCTGGACGGTGTTAAACAGCCCCTTGACCGCACCGGAGTCATCACGGTAGGGCAGGGCGTTAACCGTATTGAATTAAGCCCTGAGATACTAAATTACACCATACAGGATCCGAACGTGGGATATTATCTGGAGGGTTATGATACACAGTGGATGATCGTGCCTCAAAACAGTCTTGGTAATATTTTCTATGTAAATCTGCCCGCAGGAGAATATACCTTTCACCTTGCAATTTTCGACAGTGCGGGAGACCGCGTTCTGGAGGAGCGTACATTTGAGCTGATCAAGGAGGGTGAGATATACGAACAGCCGGGGTTTGTATTGTATATGCTGGTGATCTTCTCGCTGTTCATCATATGGTTTACATGGCTTGTAGTGCAGAGGCAGTTAAACCAGCAGCAGATTAAATTGAATATGGCAAATGAGACGGTTATGGCTATAGCAAACGCCGTCGATGCCAAGGATGTGCGTACCCATCAGCATTCTACCCGTGTTGCGGAATATTCTGAGATGATAGCCCGTGAGATGAACTGCTTTAAGTGGTGGCAGAGAAAGAAGATGCTGTCGAATCTTCGAAAAGCCGCGCAGCTTCACGATATCGGAAAGATAGCCATACCGGATAGTGTACTCAATAAAGTAGGCAGACTGACGGATGAGGAATACGCCAAGATGAAATCCCACGTTATCAGCGGTGCAGAGATATTAAAGGATTTCACTCTGGTGGAGCACGTTGAGGACGGTACCAGATATCACCATGAAAGATACGATGGCAAGGGCTATCCCGATGGATTAAAGGGCGAGGATATACCGTTATTTGCCCGTATCATAGCCGTAGCAGACACCTTTGATGCCATGACCAGCAACCGTGTTTACCGTGGCTCCATGGACACGGATTATGTGATGAACGAAATGAAGCGCGGGCGCGGCACACAATTTGATCCTGATGCACTGGATGCTTTTTTGCGTCTCGTGGATAATGGTTTGATCGATCTTGATAAAATATATGCCAACAGGCGTGCCGAGATAATCCATGCGGACGAGGCTGCTCAGGCAGAGCTTAAACGGCGTATGGAGGAAGATAAAAAAATCCAGACTGATGAGATGAAAGCCACAGCAGAGAGTAAGACAGAAGAGAATAATACAACAGAGAGTAAGACAGCAGAGAATAAGACAGAAGAGGAGGAAGCCGGGTCATGAAACGTATATATATTACAACAGCCCTAACCTGTCTGGCGATACTGGTTGTATTCACAATCTGTTTTCAATTTATGAATATTACGGGTGAGCGTGAAAATCTGAAGATCGGATTTATATATGATAATGATGAGAGCACAGCATATACCTATAATTTCTCGCTGTCCAGGGATGCCGTGGAAAAAAAATACGGTGATAAGGTAGAGATCCTGACCTGCAGTAACGTACTGGATGACGAGATGGAGGAGCCTCTCAGGGATCTGGCAGGACAGGGCTGTGACATCATATTTTTTAACGGATACAGTGAGATGGTCATGCAGCTTGCGCCGGAATACCCGGATACACAGTTTTGCCAGACATCATATATGGATATGAGAGGTAAGGATGTTCCGGAAAACTACCACACCTTCAAGGGTGAAGCCTATCAGGGACGTTATGTCAGCGGAATCGCTGCGGGTATGAAGATCGATCAGATGATAAAAGAAGGCATTATCACGGAGGAGGATGCAAAAGTCGGTTTTGTGGCTGCATTTCCAACATCTGAGGTCATCTCCGGATACACAGCATTCCTCATGGGAGTTCGTTCCGTAGTGCCTACGGCAGTGATGCAGGTTACATACACCCATACATGGAGCAGCTACGCGCTGGAAAAACGCGCCGCACAGCAGCTTATCGGTGATGGCTGTGTGGTAGTATCACAGTATACGGACACTATCGGACCGGCTATTGCGTGCGAGGAGTCATCACAGACCGGGCAGGTATATTTTGTGGGATTTAATCAGAGTATGTCGGAGGTTGCTCCGGGATCATCGCTGGTTACGGCCAGGATCTGTTGGGAGAAATACGTACTGGCTGCAGTGGATGCGGTATTTTTAAACAAGAGCATAGAATCCAAAGTCTCAGGAAAGATCAGAGGATCGGATGCTTTTGCAGGCTTTGAGGAAGGCTGGATCGAGATGGTGGATTTAAATCAGCAGGTTGCGGCGCCGGGAACCGAAGAAGCCATGGGCAAAGCAATTGACAGATTTACGCGCGGAAGTGATGATTTTGTATTCAAGGGTGATTACAGGGGAGTAAATCCGGAAGATCCATCGGATATTATAGATCTTCGAAACGGTTACGTGGAAAATGAGGATACATCTTATCCGCTGTTTCATTATGTTTTGGAAAACGTGATCACGGTGACGGATTGAGAAAAGACGGTTCGCATCAGGCTGTGAAAAGAACAGACAGGAATGTAGGATAAACAATTTAAAGGAGAAAAGTTATGATGGCATTAGCTGTTATACCGAGCATTTTATTGATCGTAGCAGTATGGAAATATGATACTGTGGAAAAGGAACCTCTGGGGCTTTTGATCAAGCTCTTTATATTTGGAGGACTGACCATCATCCCCACTCTTGTGTTGGAGCTGGCGGGGGGCGCGATATTGGGATTTGTCATAGAAGACACCTTATCAATGAGTTACCTGGTGATCGATAACTTTATCATCACAGCACTTGTGGAGGAATTGGGAAAATACTTTGTATTAAAGGTAGTGACCTGGAAGAACAAAGAGTTTAACTACACCTTCGATGCTGTCGTATATGCTGTCGTGGTATCTCTGGGATTTGCCACTATAGAAAACATTCTGTACGTGGTGGGTGACGGTATTGGTACCGCCATCGCCAGAGCAATATTCTCTATCCCGGGACATGCAATAGACGGAGTCTTTATGGGATTTTTCTACGGACTCGCCAGATATGCTGAGGGTGCAGGTCAAAAATCCGAAGCTAAAAAACATCTTTTCGAGGCTTTACTGATCCCGGTGATAATGCACGGATTTTATGATTTCTGTCTCAGCTCGGACAATTGGCTCTTCTATCTGGCATTTGCAATATAT
>JAFYAD010000212.1 GCA_017540915.1 Lachnospiraceae bacterium | reverse complement strand
CCCTGCAGGTATTTATTTGTTGCGAGGTAATCGTCCACGACAGCATTCCTCTCCACGCCCAGGATCTCTTCAACAATCGCCGCGCCTATGCCCGCACGATCCTTCCCGGCCGTGCAGTGCCATACAACAGCCCTTTCGTGCGGTTTCATCAGAATCCGGATAAACTGCGCATACCCGGCTGCGGCGAGATCACTTTCCGCAAAAGAATGATACATGTCGCACATATACCGTCTTGCCTTATCCGGTTCAGCTCCGAATCTGGAAAACACATTCCGGTCGGCGGCCTTCTCGCGGGTAATCCCCGCCGTCAGCGAATCAAGGACCGGAATGTGATGATAACGGATACCCGGTATCTTTATATCCGGCTTCTCTCTACGCTCTCCGTCCGTCCGAAAGTCGATCACTGTATCTGAAAGCAGGGCAAATGCCTTTCTGTCCTGCCCGGAGAACTCTGAAAGATCTCCGCAGCGTACAAGCTTTCCGCTGACTATCCTCCTTCCATCGGAAGCCCTCATCCCTCCGAGATCCCGGATATTATGAAGCTTTTCAAAAACCAACAGTTTACTGGTACTCATCTTATTTATTATTGATTACATTTCCTTTACTTTCAAGATGGTGTTCCAAAATGTCAAATTATTATCTTAATAATGATACCTTCTTTGCAATGCAGCCATAAAAATGGTCCCGGCTACTGCCGCCATCAGCTCTGCGAAAACAGCGGAACACCATATACCGTCCGCGCCAAGCAGTACCGGCAGGAAGAGTACAGTCCCAAGCTCAAATACAAATGTCCGTAAAAAAGAGATCAGCGCAGATATCTGCCCGTTGTTTAAGGCAGTAAAAAATCCCGACCCGAAAATAGCCATTCCCGTAAACAGGTATGCGAAAGAGAATATCTGAAACGCGTGTACGGTATCTGAAAGCAGCTGCCCTGTATCCTTTAAGAACAAAATGGAAAACGGATATGCCAGTACTTCAGAGAGAATAAACATTATAACTGATGTAAGTCCGATGATCACGAGACTCTTTATTCTCAGGTTTTTAAGCTCCGTATGATTCTGTGCACCGTAATGGTAGCTGAATACCGGCCCTGCCCCATTGGAATATCCCACAAATATGGCGGAAAAGATCAGGCTGACATACATCAGAAGCCCGTAAATGACAACCCCGTCCTCACCCGCATATTTAAGAAGCTGTACATTGTATATGGTTCCTACGAAAGAAAATGCCGCTTCCGCCATGAATTCCGAGGATCCGTTCGTGCAGCATTTAACAAGTGCCCGCCCATCCCATCTGGGTTTCACCAGACGTAAGAGGCTGTTATTCTTTCGACGGAAGTAAATAAGCGGATACAGGCCTCCAACGACCTGTGATACAGCCGAGGCGGCTGCTGCCCCCGCAAGTCCCCATTGAAAGACGATAATAAAAAGCATATCCAGAGCAATATTACAAAGCCCCGCACATACAGTAACGACAAGCCCCAGCCGGGGTTTTTCGGCAGTAACAAAAAATAGCTGGAACGAATACGCCAATATCCATGCAGGCAAAGCCAGGATAAAGATCCGTCCGTACAGTATGCTGTATTCAAGGAGCTTCCCTTCTGCGCCCAGCATAGCTGCGATACAGGGCATAAAGATAAAGCCCGGCACCAGCATCAAAACACCCAGGCTGAAAGACGCCAGAATGATCAGGGAAAACAGACGGTCAGCTTTTTCCTTCTCCTTTTCTCCAAGCGTCTTTGCGATCAGTGCGCTGCCACCCACGCCAAACATATAGCCGGTCGTTCCGAGGATATTCAGCACGGGCATAATCAGGTTTATAGCTGCAAATCCCGTCTTTCCCACATAGTTGGCAACAAAATATCAGTCCACAATAATGTAGAGGGAAGTGAATATATTCATCGCAATGGGCGACAGTGTAAAGCGCAGTAATTTACCATATGTAAAATGCTCTGATAAATGAATCCGTGACTTCATGCCTCTCCCATCTCAGTTCCTTCTTCTGACACGAAGCAGGCCACCAGCCCATAGATGATGGTCGGACGGATCCAGATCTCCGTAAGCAGGTAGGTGGTATATTCATTGACAGGATTGTATACAATGACATAGTGATACAATCCGGCAATGAACATATCAATGATAAAAAGCATCCACAGGTTACGCTTGGTGTAGCTCTTCCAGTCTTTGCGGGCATAGAAAAAAGTGAGCATGAGAAGCAGCAAAACCGAAAGAGTAAGGCAGATTAAATGGATCGGGTAATTCTCAAGCGGCGGAGCAAAAAGGACATCACGTAAGAGTACCGTAATACCTATGCACACCGAACTCCAATAGTTAAAACGCTGACTGTCGAGGCGCTTAAAGAAATATAGCCCCATCATCACAAGGCATGCGATGTAACACAGGTTAAGCACCAGTTCCGGCCACGTGTCGCGAAGCCCCAAATGGCTGATCCCATAGATCATGATGCCCACCGATAGTACCGCGGCAACTGCCGTAATCCCTATGTCTATCAGTTGTGATTTCTTCTTGAATCTTGTTCCCATTGTAACTGTTCCTCCTGATTTTTATACAGATATCAATCAAATGCCCCGCAGCAGAGCTGCAGGGCATGCTCTGCAGACTGCACCCTATCAGCAGAATATAGTGTCAAATCCCGTGGTCTCAATGATCTCCTTCACCTGATCGCTCATATTGATCAGGCTGAAATCGCTGTCTCCTGCCAAGGCTTTTCTCATTATAAGAAGTACACGCAATCCTGCCGAGGAAATATATTCCAGATTCTTCATATCCACACATATGCCTGTAATATTTCCCTTGCTCTCTGCCTCTCTGTACAATGCAAGCAGTCCCGGGGAGGATATCGTATCAAGTCTTCCTGTGAGCGACACCTTAAGGATGCTGTCATTCAGCTCCA
Organism: Lachnospiraceae bacterium; assembly: GCA_017540915.1. The sequence continues at coordinate 1,294 of JAFYAD010000212.1, read as the reverse complement.
GATCTGCTTTGAAATTATCCTCTTCATGCACTAAATTATCGCTGCCGCCTGCTACGGGTGACATTACCCAGAAGCTGGTCTCCTCAAGCGCGGCCTGTACCTTATCACGGACATCACTCGGAAGCTTCTCGATGGAGATAAATCTTTCCGGCATATACTCCTTTATAGAGACGATCTTAAGATCAAACCCCATGTCTGCGACAAACTTTTTTGCTTTTTCCGTATCGCTGTCGAAAAATACATTATTGGCAAGCGTTGTCTTGGAAACCGCCCCGGCAGCTATATGACCTATCTCGGCCGCAATCTCCTCCGGCATGTCGGACGTCACCGCGGCAATGGCTTTTCCACTGGCCTTGATGAGTTCATTATCAACAGTTACCCATCTTCCGCCGAACTCCAGCAGAAGCTTTCTGATATTGCCGAATACAGTCTCTATCTCCGGCTGCGTAAAGTACATCAGGAGTCCCTCCGTAGTGATGTGAAGCTCTCCCTTGGCCCCCTCCAGAGCCCTCCTCAGAGAGGAATAATTGGTTGCGTCAACCTCATGATACCTGATGTTGTCGCTGTCTCCGATCACTTCCCTTACAGCAGGCTTCATTGCATCGATCACGGCAGGAAGGTCTAATCCGAAATAGTTTATCCCGCTCTTGGAGAGCTTTATGCCCCGGGCAGTATATCCGCACGGAAGATCAACGACCGTCGCAGCGCCTGATGCCTTTATGTAATTATTGGAGGAAAAGAATCTCGCCTCAAGCTGTGAATTAAATACCGGTACGGCTTTCATAAGTGCCTCCATTATCTGCGGCGGCACCTTGGCTCCACGCTTCTCTTTATCTTCTCCGAACTTCGTAAACCGGAGAACCTTTCGCAGATTCTCCGAATCCTCGTCACCGGTAGCCGCGACCAGCTGCAGACATGAATGAGCTGTGCTGTATACCGGATTTACTTCTTCCCTCAGTTTCTCGATATTCATTTCGTTTATTTCCTGTGCCATATTAACTCCTTATTCAAGATATGCTTCATATCTGCTGTTACAGGTGGTATTATCGCCTATTTTCCGGGCAAATAAAACCACCACGGTGATCCTTGCCGGGCGTAATGGAACCCCTGCGCGCCTCGATGCCAAGCTGCTTAAGGCAGTGGTCATGCAGAATAAACCTTCTTTCCCTCAAAATAGGTAGCCTGCGCCTTGGCAGTGTGTATCTCATCCGCCGGACAGGACAGCACATCCTTGTCAACGAGGAGGAAATCCGCATATTTGCCTTCTTTGATGCTGCCTCTTTCATCTTCAATG
>JAFYAD010000020.1 GCA_017540915.1 Lachnospiraceae bacterium | reverse complement strand
GTAGAAAAGTTTATACAGTTATTACCATCATCTATACGGGACAAAATGAAACGCCAAGCCGCATAATTTCGAAACTTAATTGCCGGTCTTTATTGAATTATCAAGGTGCAACTATATATTTACATGTGCGAAGTTTGAGTATATAACTTAATGTCCAGTACTTAAATTCCGCATATGCATTCATATTGTTGCCGAGAGATGAGATAAAAGCTTTCCAGCCGGTGTTATCTGTGTCATATTCTTTGTAGTAATCCATGAGAGAGCTCATGGTATTAAGTCCCCAGTAATAGGCACTGAATTCGTTTATAAGACCGTAGACACCGTACATATTGGAACTCATTATGGATGATTTTCCGACATAGTTTTCAAATCTATCCGTGCGCAGTGAAGCATCGAGATCTTCAAATGCCTCGCTCGAAGCAAAAAGCGGTATATTACTGTAATCCAGTATATATGACCGGTCATTTCCTGCATAGATATTCTCTCTTTTGCCCAAAATGCCTGCAGTATTTTCAGTGTATCCGTGATAAGTTTCATGTACCGCAGCGTCAAGACCGGAGATAATATTTCCGTAACCAAACCAGAAAGACGGATCATCGTAAAATTCATAAATTTCTGTGCTTACGATTTGATATGCATCCGGGTTGTATGTTTTAAGCAGAGCAAGCATCCCGTCCTGCGTATAAGAATCCGTAGGGCGTGGAAGATTAGCTGCAGATTTAGCTGCAAACACTTCTCGTGAATATTGTGGTAGCGATAATATCAGCACAACCGCAAGCAGCAAAGACACAAAACGTTTCATCAGACACTTCATATTACGTGACCTCCGTTATTTTTTCGCTACCGCGTTGGGTATTGAAGGATCCGAACCTTTCATCTTTTGCATTCCGCGCTGGATGGCATCCTTGGAGTTCTTCCAGTCGGCGTCTCTGTTGCGGTAATCATATTTGTCCACAAACCATGAGATATCCTCCAGCATGCGCTCCATGTTCTCGAGCTGCAGTGGCAGTACCATATCATAGAAATCTTTGAGTTCCTTATCACTGAGCTTGCTGTCGGCGCCGTTGATCAAAACTCTGAAATGTGACATGCAGAAGCCTTTTGTATTTTTGACCTTGTCTTTGAAGCCGGGCTCCGACTTGTACATGTCAAAGAAGGTTCTCATGTAATTATTGAAAGAGTTGGCTACACCGTCACAGATAAAGCAGGTGCGTTCCTTTTTGCCGATCCACTCCGAGATGGAATTTGTGCCGGCTTTCTTGAATAAGCCGCCACCGCCGCCGGGCTTGAAATCCTTAAATTCCTTGCGCATCTCATTGATATTGCGGATATACATGGTCTTTAAGATCCAGGCGTTTCCCAGGGCATTTCCGTAATCGAACATCTTCTTGAAATGATTGCGGCAGAAGCCTTCACGGTCTGTCATGTCCCTGATGTCCGGTTCCATATAGCTGGCTCCCGGTCCCAACACGAAATTCATCATGTGATTTTCAGTCATTCGCTCAATATAGCAAAAGGGGCATTCGCCCGAGTTTTCAAACGCTTCTTCAATAGGAATGGTCTGTATCTGCATATTATTCTCCTTTGTGTTCTCTTATTGTAATCCTAAAACTCAGCCGAACCTGTTAAGTTTCACTAAATTCTATAATAACTGATTTAATTGGCTGCTTCAACTATAATATTTCGTATCATAATAGTGCTGTGGCCATTTGTTTCCCACAATATGTAGTATATTGAAAAATTCCGATTTTATGATAGAATATTATAGCATATTTGATCAGGAAGATGAGCAGACAAGAGCCAGTCTGCGTGGCTTAGCCATCAGGAGCAGTTTGATGGGTGATAATAAAAGTTCTGCGGACGTAAATGAACGCAGAAAGCGGGTCAACCGTATAAAGAGAGGCATTGTATTTACCGTATTGGGCACGGTAGTATTCTTGACGGTGCTTTGTGTTGTTCTGTGTGTTATGCTGGTACTTCAGGGCAGGAAGCTGAATCTGCTGCAGCGAAAACTTGATGAGTATATTAATCTGGCAGGCATGGAGGACCAGCAGATCGGTCACATGCAGGAGGATATACTGAAGCTTGAGAGCGAGATCAGTGAGCTGAAGGAACGTCAGGATAATACCGTGATCTACAGGGAACCGGTCTCGACGGATACGGCGGAAGTCCCTGTCCCTGTTAAGGAATATGATGTAAAAGATCACATCAGCTATTCGGATAATGTGAGGCAGGAAGGTGAACCTTGCAGAGTTTATCTGACTTTTGATGACGGACCGAGCTCCAATACGCTGAAGATACTGAATCTTCTGGATAAGCATGGTGTTAAAGGCACTTTCTTTGTGAACGGCAAGACCGATGAGACTCTTTTGCCTTTGTATAAGGAGATAACGGATCGCGGCAATACCATAGGGATGCATTCATATTCCCATGACTATAATACCGTATATGACTCGGCAGAGGGCTTTGAGTCGGATATGTTAAAACTTCGCGGTCTTATAGTAGAACAGACGGGTGTTGATCCGGTATTTTACCGGTTTCCGGGTGGCAGTAGCAATACCGTGAGCAAAATCGGTATAAATCCTTGCATAGATGTGCTGGCGAAATACGAGCTGGTATATTTTGACTGGAATGTACAGTGCGGAGATGCCACATCGGCTTCACTCTCGGTTGATACCCTGGTGGATAACGTCATGCGTGATGTTTTAAAGTATAAGACTTCGGTTGTACTGATGCATGACTCCGCAGGCAGGGATAAGACTGTTAAAGCGCTGTCCATAATACTGGACAGGCTGGATGGGATGGATGATGTTGAAATCCTGCCTATTACGGAGGACACGGATGTGATACATCACGAGTAAATGATATGGGCTCAAACACAGATACAGACAGCCCGGCAATCCCGGAGCGTACATACTGTATTTTCATAAATAGTAAAAGGTAATCTGTATCCGGGACGGTGTTTTTCCGTTTTGGATATGATATATAGATCGATATGATCTGGATGGAGGAAGATATGAGTTTTTTTAAGGATTTCAAGGATGATTTTTCTGAGGCGATCAATGATATTCTGCCACCTGACGAACCGTTGGGAAGTCTTGATGAAAAAGACGGCATGAATTCGGAGAATGCAGATTTTGATAAGTCCGGTCTTGACAGTTTGTTTGACCAGGTTGAGGCAGAGCAGGAGACAGTCAGTGTTCCTGCAGCAGACAGTGAAGACACCGGCAGGGATCCTGCTCTGTCGGCGCTTTTGGGACAGCTTGAGCTTGAGGAGATCGAGGCCGCACCGGTTGCGGATGAATTCGCAGACAAGCCTGCAGCAGTTGTTCCGGAGCCGGTTGAGACTGTTCCGGAGTTCGTTGAGACAACTGAGAAACCGGTTGAGAGCGCTGTGCATATTTCGAATGATATCACCGGCAATGTCAAAGAGGACAGGAATATGGAAGTTTTAAGGACCAAGACTACCACCGTGACTCAGCGTACTGCTGAGGAAGAGATCGAGGCTGCGATGCTCACGGATGAAGTTACTGTCATTACCGAAGGCACACGCATTACAGGTAACATCGAAAGCTCCGGTAACCTTGTGATCGAAGGCACCATAAACGGCGATGTCCAGTGCAACGGAAAGCTCACTGGGAGCGGTCACGTGAAAGGCAATATCAATGTTAACGAATTTTTCGCTGACGCATCCAAGATCGAAGGCGAGATAAATGCAACAGG
>JAFYAD010000211.1 GCA_017540915.1 Lachnospiraceae bacterium | reverse complement strand
TTATAATTTTTGACAAAACTGCACGGTAAGGGAGGGACGCCCGATGCACGGGGATGTCTGTTTTAAAGCAAAAAAGGCGCCTACCTCTCATTCGCACTGAATTCATCGGTAAGCGCCTGCCTTCACTAAGATATATTCTGTTGTTTGTCGCATCGAAAAGCTCTTTTCCTAATGTTGATAAAACGTTGATAAAAGTCCTGCCCCGGTAGCCTGAACCCCGCATAAATACTGGGTTTTTGACCATTTAGTCAGATGCTGCCGTGGCAGATAAATAGTATTTTTATCACCTTTTTATAACCTCTTGTATCTTCTCAAAACTTCTCAAATCCAGTGTTTATGCGGGTCTCAGCGATTCGGCCTCTCCGGCTGTCTTCGCGTATCTTCTCATAAGTTCTTATATTTTTTCAGTGAAGTGTCCCAAAATCTGTCCCAAAAACCGAATTTGGGACACTCGTGTTATTTTCCTCTTTTCGATGGCATAGTTTCCGGAAAAGAAGGTGTTCCTCACATATCAGGCTGTTCTACTCTGCCGTTCCGCGTATTAGTCCCCAATCGCCCGTTTTCTACGATTACGCCATGCTTCATAACGTTCATCTGCAGTCTCCCTGGCGATCTTGTCCATTTCCTCTTTCGCTTCTGCAAGGCCCAGATGGGTATAGGTGTTGTAGGTAACACAGATATCAGAATGCCCCATAATATACTGCAGTGTCTTGGGGTTCATTCCCTGTCTGGCTTTTTTCGAGCAATATGTATGGCGGCAGACATGCGGAGTTATACGGGGGAGCTGTACCCGGTAGATCTTATTGTACTTGTCGCAAATGTGCTTAAAATAGTGATCCCAGTGCAGTCCGATCGTAGGCATATCGTTCTTGTCCAGAAACAGGAATCCTGTATACCCGTCAATCATGGGCTCTGCCTTCGGATGTTTTCGGTTGGCAAGCACCCTTCTAAAGGCGTCAGCCACGCCGACATCCATCGGGATCACCCTCGTTCCGGCTGTGGTTTTCGTCTCTTCAACGACATATTCACCGGTACGTTTACGCTGCAACTGATGGGTAATAGAGATTTCCTCTTTTTCCAGATCGATATCCGTAAAGGTCAGCCCGCAGAACTCGGAAATGCGGAGTCCTGTATTGAACAAAATATAAATCCCGTCATAGTACTTGCTGAAATGTCTGTCGTTCTGCACAAAAGCAAGAAAAAGGCGCTCCTGTTCCGGAGCAATCGCTTCCCGCCGTACTGAATCATTCACAATCACACCCAACAGGGGGAATTCAAACGGATTCTTCAGGAGCAGATCATCATCGACTGCCATCTGAAAAGCCGGACGGAGCACACCCCGGATCGTATGAATCGAACTGTACCCCTTCCCGTCTTCTTTCTGGAGCTTGATCAGGAAAAGCTTTGCATCCGACGTCTTCACACGCTTGATCTTATAATACCCAAAAGCCTCTTTGGACAGCGTATTCCGAACTGTCTTATAATTTGCGGCCGTGTTGTGCCTGACCCCCTGCATTGTTGCCAGATACTTGTCAACCAGCTCCAGAACTGTAATGTTGTTATTGCCGATGCCTTTTGCAAGCTCAGCCTGAATCTCTGCTTCCATTTCCCGCAGTGCCCTGGAAGCATGTTTCCCCGGTGGTGTCAGATCAGTATTGACCAGCCGCCAGCTCCTGACGGTTTTCCGCTCCCCAAATGCATCTGTATATTTGTAAGTGTACCTCCCGTCTTTTTCCTGGCTCTCGCCGTTTCTCAGTACCCTCCCTTTAGTATCCCGTCTCTTGTCATCACGTTTCTTACCATCACGTCTTTTTTCACTCATTTTTCATCTCCTGAATATAGAAAGAAGCCGTGATATAGCTCATATACAACTATATCACGACTTCACAATCACGGACAATCAATCTATGGGCAATCGGCATTTCATTATCGGTTATCTCCTGCTCTTGTACGGCAGAAAACAGAGGCAAGCCCTTGTATGACATCTCATTCAAAATCAGATGCAAAAGCACCATCAGATGGCTCCACAACAATCGATGTACTTCTCAAAGAGACGGCGCTTGATCTGGGGTCTGTTTCCATTCCACAGGATATAGTCCGCATCTGCATTTTCACTGATCAGCCTGCGGAGCTTTGCCTCTCCGATCCGGAAATAGGCTGCCGCCTCCTCTACAGAAAGCGTATATTTCTCCCAGATGGGAATTCTGTCTTCTCTCATAAGCATGTCCTCCCTCCTGTTATTTAATTAACCAAGGCCTGTAAAAAGGCATTCAAAAGGCACATTGCAGGCATTAAAAATTTCTTTTTTTTCCCATATCTACATAGGTTTAGGCACGTAGGCACTAATGTATCAAGAAAATATTCTCAAGTATAAAGGCCCATATATTCGGATTCATATCCTGCTTTTAGTTCCGCGCGCATATATTTTTCCCTGATAAGTGCCTATGTGCCTAAATATCATCTCTAAAAACACTCAGAGCCCCATAAAACCGGGGTTTACCGTGACACAGATGCCATGGTAGCCACGTGCCTTTTTGCCGCCTGGTATGGTGAGGTTCTTATCGTATCTGAGCCTCAGGCTCTCCGCGTTCTGTTTCAGCTGCCTCGAGAACGTCGTCATGGAAAGCGGCTTCTCAAGATTGTCATCACACCACTTCAGATAAGCAGTGTAGATGTCCTTTGACAGGGCAAAGGTAGTCTTTTCAAAGCGGATGTAGCATGTGGAGTTAAAAAAGCTGAGAATGTTGTT
>JAFYAD010000210.1 GCA_017540915.1 Lachnospiraceae bacterium | reverse complement strand
TCTGCCAAGAGCCGCCATATATGACCGTCAGGAGGCGCCGGAAGCTGCATTGTAAAATACTCCCAATGCATATTCATGCCGATGTAGATCACATCATCTGCCGTATCGGTATCGTTGCGCCCTGCGTACATCACGCCTATCTGTCTCGTCTCATTGGAAAAACCGGCATTCCAGGGATATCCGTTATGCATGGAGACATCAGGGAATCCGCACTGCGCAGGCTTGGTCGTCTTTCGAAGCACCGGATGCCAATGCCTGAAATGTATCATAAACCTTGCGAAATTATATATTTCCCTGTATTTGTCTATGCGGCTCCAGTCAAGCCAGGAAATCTCATTGTCCTGACAGTAGGCGTTGTTATTGCCGAACTGGGTGTTGCAGAACTCATCTCCCGCAAAAAACATAGCCGGACCTCTGGAGCACATCAGAACGGCAAACGCATTCTTGCAGAGACGCCTTCTGAGAGCGTTGATCTCCTTGTCAGCAGTCTCCCCCTCCGCACCGCAGTTCCATGAATTCGAGTTGTTATCTCCATCGGTGTTGTTCCAGCCGTTGGCCTCGTTATGTTTGTAATTATATGAATAAAGATCATACAGCGTGAATCCGTCGTGACAGTTGATGAAATTCACAGAAGCCGCATGTCCTCTGGTGTACGGATCATAAATGTCCTTTGATCCGGTGATACGCGCCATAGCAGCACCCGCCATACCGCTGTCACCCTTCAGGAATCTGCGCATGTCGTCACGGTATCTTCCGTTCCATTCCGCCCAGCGGCTCCAGGACGGGAACGAACCTACCTGATACAATCCGCCTGCATCCCACGCCTCCGCGATAAGCTTTACCTTTCCCAGAATAGAGTCAAAGCTCATGCTCTCGATCAGCGGCGGTCTGTCCATGGGAGCACCGTTCTGGTCTCTCGACAGGATCGATGCCAGATCGAACCTGAAACCGTCAACCCTGTACTCAACCACCCAGTATCTGAGGCAGTCTATGATAAACTTCATAACGATGGGATGATTGGCATTCACAGTGTTGCCGCATCCGGAAAAATTGTAATAATATCCGTCCGGAGTCAGCATATAATATATTTTATTATCTATTCCCTTAAAAGAAAATGTAGGACCGTCCTCATTGCCTTCTGCCGTATGATTAAAGACAACGTCCAGTATGACTTCTATGCCGTTACTCTTCAGTTCTCTTATCAGGGCTTTCAGCTCGTCGCCCTCATGATTGTGTTCCTGCTTGGAAGAATAACTGGTATTTGGCGCAAAAAAACACACCGTATTATAGCCCCAGTAGTCCAGAACCTGCTTGCCGTCCACAATGCGGTCGTAATCCATCTCATCGAACTCAAAGATAGGCATCAGTTCAACGGCATTGACACCAAGTTCTTTCAGATAAGGTATCTTTTCCCTGATACCTTCAAAAGTCCCGGGGGCTTTCACTCCCGATGAATAATGCTTGGTGAATCCCCTAACATGGAGCTCATAGATCACCAGATCTTCAAGTCCGGTGTTTGACTGCGGTTCCTTGCCCCAGTCAAAGTTGTTTTCCACCACGCGGGCCTTATAGATATGCTGCCCGTGCTCAAACTTATGCCCCCACTCTCGCTGTTCTGTCACCGCGTTGGCATAGGGATCCAGTATTATGTTGTCTTTGTTGAAAAGATGACCGGCCTTCTCATCGTAAGGTCCGTCAAAAGAGTACGCATACTCAAACTCGGCGATGTTAAGACCGTACACCAATATAGCATAGGTGTTTCCGATCTTATATTCCTCGGGAATCGGTATCCTGGCATACGGCTCCTTTTCCATCGGATGAAACAGCAACAGAGTACACGACTTCGCATAGTGTGAGCTTATGTTGAAACTCACTCCGTTCGCTGTCTGGGTCGCCCCCGGAGTCCTGTAGAATCCCGGTCTCACCTTAAAACCGGCGATCTCGTCCAAAGGTTTTAAGGATTCACCGCGCTTTGCCTCGTTTGCGTATTCCGGAGCAAAATATTGCATGCTGTCTCCTTACCTGTCGCATCTGTACAGCAGGTCTTCCCATCTTCGGTCGACCTCCTGCTGGAACTGAGCTATCAAATGTTCGTTTTCCGGCTTGAACAGGTGCTTGAACCTTCCCTGTTCACGCAGGAAATCTTCGATTGGAAGCTTCTTTTTGGGCATGTATGACAAGATCCACTTGCCGTGATTAACCTCAAACAAAGGCCAGTAGCATGTCTCAACTGCAAGGCTGCAGATCTTCATGATATCCGACATGTCATATCTCCAGCCTCTCGGACACGGAGCCATGACATTCAAAAATGCCGCACCCTCTGTATATATAGCTTTCTCAGCCTTTGAATGTATATCCTTGAAATCCCTCGTAAAAGTAGTCTGTCCGACATATGGTACATCATGATCAGCGATGATAACCGAGAGATCTTTTCTGTTCTGCATCTTACCTACAGAGTTTTTGCCGACCGGAGTTGTAGTGGTATCCGCAAACATAGGTGTAGCCGACGATCTCTGGATGCCGGTGTTCATGTAGGCACCGTTGTCGTAGCAGACATATACCATATCGTGATTGCGTTCCATAGCACCGGAAAGCGACTGGAAACCTATATCGTAGGTGCCGCCGTCGCCACCAAATGTAATAAACTTATAATTGGCATCCTCCGGGAGCCTTCCTCTCTTCTTGAGGGCTTTATATGCAGTCTCCACTCCTGAAAGAGTAGCTCCCGCATTCTCAAAAGCGTTGTGTATATAACTGTCCTCCCAAGCCGTATACGGAGAGGGGAAGGATGAAACCTCAAGACAGCCCGTAGCATTTCCGATAACGGCATGATCCCCTTCATGAAGCGCACGCAATACCGCACGCACTGCAATGGTAGCTCCGCATCCGGCGCACATTCTGTGTCCCGGTGCAAGCCTCTCGGGTTTATTCATAATTGTTTTTAAATTCAGATCACTCATGTTTTTTCTCCGTGTTAATGATAGAATCTCCGAAACATCATCTCCGCCAACATCCGGCAGAAACACTCCGTTGCGATATCACATTACTCTCTCAGACCGATATACTGATACTGCGGAACCTTCCTGCCTTCCGTAATCAGCGCTTCCATCTCACCAAAGACTCTCTTAACATCATCGACGGTGAAATCTCTGCCTGCAAGTCCGTATATGTAATTGACCGTATCTATCATGATCTTCTCGCGGAAAAGCCCTGCGGCGATCTCCGCGCCCAGAGGACCGCCATTACCGTTATAGCTTTCCGTACGGTCCATGATAGCAGCCGCCTTACATCCGCTCAGAGCCTTTGCTATCTCCTCAGCCGGGAACGGCCTGAACACGCGAAGCTTTAATATTCCGACCTTTTTGCCCTCTGTTCTCAGCTCGTCAACAGCCTCCTTTGCGGTACCGGCAGCCGAACCAATCAGCACCATAATGATGTCGGCATCTTCTGTTTTGTATTCCTCAAAGAACCCGTATTTTCTGCCTGAAATCTGCTCAAATCTGCGGGCGACCTCCAAGATAACCTCCTTGGATGCTTCCAGGGCTGCCTCCTGATTTTTCTTGGCCTCCATCGCATAGCTGGTAACCGAGTACGGTCCGATGGCGATAGGCTTTCCGGGATTCAGCAAAAACTCCTCCGGATGGTATTCTCCAACAAAATCTTTTACAGTACCATCCTCCAAAAGCTCTATATTCTCTACAGCGTGGCTCGTGATGAAACCGTCCTGGCATATCATAACAGGAAGATGCACTCTCGGATCCTCTGCGATGGGATAAGCCTGGATAAAGTTGTCATAAGCCTCCTGATTATTCTCGGCATATATCTGGATCCAGCCGGTGTCCCTGGCGCCCATACCGTCTGAATGATCGCAGTTTATATTG
>JAFYAD010000209.1 GCA_017540915.1 Lachnospiraceae bacterium | reverse complement strand
GGACCTTGCTTTGGCGCAGGCGACACACCGGCCAATAACGCCTTCTCCATCCGTCATTCCACCAGAAACTTCCCCAACAGGGAGGGTTCAAAGATACAGAACGGACAGGTGGCATCGGTTGCGCTCATGGACGCAAGGTCTATAGCAGCAACGGCTGCAAATAAGGGTTATCTGACAGCTGCAACACAGGTGGATGTTGATTATACCAAACCCAAGTATTTCTTTGACAGCACGATATATGCCAACAGAGTGTTTGATTCAAAGGGCGTTGCCAATCCGGATGAGCCGATCCGCCTCGGACCGAACATCAAGGACTGGCCGGAGATGTCCGCACTCACAGAGAACCTCCTGCTCAAGGTTGTATCGGAGATACATGATCCCGTTACCACCACAGATGAGCTGATCCCGTCAGGAGAGACTTCGTCATACCGTTCCAATCCTCTGGGACTGGCTGAGTTTACGCTGTCCAGAAAAGATCCTGAGTATGTTGGCAGGGCAAAAGAAGTTCAGAAAGCAGAGAAAGCCCGTATTTCCGGGGAGCATCCCTGCGGAGTTCTGCCTGAGCTTAAGGAGATAATGCAGGTCGTAAAAACAGAGTACCCCGATGCAAGCCATGAGAACTTTGGTATCGGATCCGTTATATTTGCCGTAAAACCGGGCGACGGTTCAGCCAGGGAGCAGGCTGCAAGCTGCCAGAAGGTGCTTGGCGGCTGGGCAAACATCGCTTTCGAGTATGCGACTAAAAGATACAGAAGCAACCTTATAAACTGGGGTATGCTGCCGCTTCTGATACCGTCGGGTGATCTGCCTTTTACTCTGGGAGATTATATCTGGCTTCCGGGCATCAGGGAAGAGATAGAGAATAAGGCTGCAGAGATTAAGGCTTATGCCGTACACGATGGGAAACTTGTGCCCTTCACCATGACAGTGGGAGAACTCACGGATGATGAGAGGGAGATCATATTAAAAGGATGTTTGATCAATTACAATAGACGAAATCAGTAATGATTACTATTAGCGGTAAACAGCATGTTGTTCAGTCGGATCGACCGATTCGTACGGATCCGGCTGAACATGCAGGCGGCAGCAGGAGTTGCAAAAAAGATATGAGTAAGAATGATAATCCTAAAAACAAAAAAATCAAAAATGCGTCGGTAGATGGATCACAAAAGACGATGACAGATGAGACGGAGGCTGCCGAAAACATCGGGAATGCAGCAGATATGGGATCGAACGACACGAAAACCGGAGAGAAGACAGTTAATGACAAGCGCAGGATTAAGTTTGAGCAGAGCACCTCGGAGTACACTGAAAGACGCAGGAAGATGCAGGCGGACTGGGATATAAGACCTTATCTTGCCATAGGGGCTATTGTTTTTCTGGTGTTCTGCTGCTGTATGGCGGTTATATTCATAGTATTCAGGTATGATAAGCTGCAGGCTCTTTTCGGAAAGCTGAGCGGCATCCTGACTCCGGTCTTTATCGGTCTGGTAGTGGGATACCTGCTGAATCCGCTGATGGAGAAGATAGAAAGGCTGCTGCTGACTGCATTTCTGCCAAAGACAAAGGATGAGGCGAAGACCAGAAAGAGGATCCGAACCCTGTCGGCGATAGCCACGGTGATATTTTTCCTTATCATAATAGGAGCGATAATAGCACTGCTGATACCGGCTCTGATCACCAGCATTACATCCTTTGTCAACAGTCTGTCCGGATATATCGAAAAATATGATGAGATAGTAGAGGGGCTCAATGTGAGCGACAACATAAAGTCGCAGCTGATAAACGTTGAGCATACCATTTATGATATCACAGATGATATATACGCCTGGGTGATAGAAAATGTCCTGCCGAGAGCACAGAAATATGTTGTCACTGTAGGCTCGGGGCTGATGTCAGTACTGGTAGCGGTCAAAAACGTGGTGATAGGACTCATAGTTGCGATCTATGTCCTGTGTGAAAAGGATCATTTCGAGGGACAGGGAAAGCGCGTTGTATATGCTTTTTTGCCGGTGAATCAGGCCAATAAGGTTGTGGCTTTCATACATAAGTGCAACAATATTTTCGGCGGCTTCATAGTGGGAAAGGTTCTGGATTCCGTCATCATAGGTCTCATAACCTTTATATTCTGTACCTGTGTGCAGATGCCCTACACTCTGCTGATAAGCGTTGTTATCGGTGTGACCAACATCGTGCCGTTCTTCGGTCCCTTTGTCGGAGGCGTGCCGTCCTTTATACTGGTGCTTCTGGTAAGCCCGTGGCACGGTATAGTGTTCGGTATATTCATACTGGTGCTGCAGCAGGTGGACGGCAATATCATTGGTCCGAAGATCCTGGGAGATTCCACGGGGCTCAGCTCGTTCTGGGTAATTGTGGCGATCCTGCTGGGAGGCGGACTCTGGGGCTTTATGGGTATGGTGTTCGGTGTGCCCATGTTTGCCGTGCTCTATTATCTCGCAACTCTGCTTGTAAAACATATGACCGAGAAGCGGGGAATGCCGGAACAGTCCCGAGAATATACATTTGTGAAGAAGGTTGACGAGAAGACCGGAGAGCTGATCAATGACGATGACCGCATTGAGAGGACAAAAGGATATGATTCCCTCAAGTTCGGGAAAGCTGTAAAAAGAAAGTGACGGATTGCTGTTTTCGGCTGTTTTACTGTAACGGTAATTTTTTTGACATACAGAGCGTTTTGTGGTAGTATTTTTGGATAATGGCTTGAAGTGTAAGGTCATGTTTGAACACTTTGTATCGAGAGGACACTGTTTTGGACAGATATGAATATAAGATCAAGTTTGACGAGATAAAGGGGCTTGCGGAGAACAAAAAATGGGATGCTGCAGTCACCATCGCAGACACGATCAACTGGAAAAAAGTCGGCAACATGTCAGCTCTTGTGCTGGCAGCCGAGGTATATGAGAACGCAGACAGGTTTGACGACAGCATAGAGCTGTTGCTGATGGCCTACGACAAATCACCCATAGGCAAGAAGATCCTGTACAAGCTGGCAGAGATCGCCGTAAAGACAGGCAATCTTCCGTTGGCAGAGGAGTATTACAGGGAATACGTGGACGTTGCTCCCCATGATACGGGAAAATTCGTGCTGGCTCTTGAGATTTCAAAGGCTAAGGGAGAACCCGTAACATCCCAGATACACATTCTGGAAGAGCTTAAGGACCAGCAGTTCACAGAGGAGTGGGCTTACGAGCTGGCATATCTGTATCACAAGGCCGGTGAGGGC
>JAFYAD010000208.1 GCA_017540915.1 Lachnospiraceae bacterium | reverse complement strand
TGCTGGATCAAGGTGAAAGGATTATAAAAGGGCTATCAAAGGCCATATCATAAAAAAAATATCTCTCGGAAACAGGCTGAATAATTTACGCAGTTTCCGGGAGATACTTTTTTTGCCTAGATTTTTCGCATGTTTTTGAAAAACAGTAGCATTTCTGTTTGATTTAGTGTAAAATACTTAAGGCCGTTTGCCATTAGGCATATATGCCATTCTGAAATACTAAACATAAAAGATTGGTTGGGAAAACATATGAGCGATATCGGCAAGATGATGGAAGAATTACAGTTCTCAAAATGGCTGGAGTGCCTAGTGGAATTTTATGGTGACAGACCGGCGTATTCTTTTGAAGAAGTTACGCTCAGCTACCGGCGGTTATATCTTAAAAGTGTATATTGCGCGGATAAATTGATCCGGGCAGGTCTGAAAAGAGATGATAAGGTCGTGCTGTGGGCAATGAACAGCGCAGACTGGCTGATAGCATATTTCGGGATCACTATGGCCGGTGGTGTGGCCGTACTGATGAATTACGGCTTAAACGCTGTGGAGGTTTCGAAGCTTACGGAAATGGTCGGCGCGACCTGGGCAGTAGTCGGCCCGAACAAGGTGTCCCTAAAGGATGCGGAAGAGGCAGACCGTGCGATGGTTCTTGCGGGAGTACCTGCGGAAAGAGTCATTTGTTTAAGCAACCTGGCAGATCCGGCGAAGCTCCCCGATGAAGGCCGGGTTCTGCAAAGACTTCCGGAAGAGGATGCGGATCCCCGGGACACAAGGATCATCATATTTACCACAGGAACCACGGCGACCCCCAAAGCTGTGCAGCTTTCTACATATGCGGTTCTGAATGATGCATTTATGTTTTCCAAACGTGTGGGAGATGATATGACCGACAGAGTCGGCGTTGCGCTGCCGATGTTTCACAGTTTCGGGATGACATTTACGCTCTCTTTATTTATGATGGGATTTCATGTATGGTCTCTGGCGACATTCAAACCCCAAAACGTTATGGATATGATAGTCGGGAATCGGATCACGACACTTGCAACTGTAGGTGCGGTATGCAGCGGAATGACTTTTCTTCCCGGGTTTGAAGAAACCGTCGGCGAGCTATTGAAGAGCGTTATGGTCGGGGGAGGACTGACCGCTCCGTCGGAGATGATCCGTATAGAAAAAATGCTTCACAGAGGCTGTATGCTCGTTGGCTACGGACAGACTGAGTGCGCGCCGATAGTATCGGTCAGCATCAGCGCGGATCCCCTCGAACGGCGCTCCGTTTCCGTGGGGCGGACATTACCGGGTATGGAAGTGCAGATATGGAAGAAAGACGCAGGTATCCTCGGCTGCGGTGAGATAGGGGAGATAGTGGTAAAGGGCCCCAATACAATGAACGGTTATCTCGGACTTCCGCAGGAACAGCAGCCGTTTGATGCGGACGGATGGCTTCATACCGGTGATCTGGGGATGATATCGGAGGACGGGTTTCTCACTCTGACGGGCAGGATCAAGGATATCATCATCCGTGGTGGAGAGAACATTTCGCCGATTGAGATCGAAAACGCGCTTCTCGAGAATCCGGCCATCAGAGATGCCAAGGTTTTTGGTGCACCGCATCCGATCATGGGAGAGAGTGTGGAGGCTTGCATTGTTACAAGATCCGACAGTATCAATGAAGAATTGCTTAGAGAGAATCTTATAGAAAGGCTTTCTTCATTCAAGATACCTTCGCATTTCTTCATATATGAGGAATTTCCTCTCGATACGAACGGCAAACTTGCCCAGCGCGTTTTGAAGAATGATATGTTGGAAAAGCTGCAGAAAGTGGTTGATTATTTCTTAGGCGTATCCTGATAAAGATCCATTGTGCCGGCTTCCTTGCGGTGCCTTTCTTTCATGGAGGCATAATGCCTTGCGGTCGTGGTGACGTCCTCATGGCCCAAAACGTCTGCAACAAGCCTTATATCGGATGTTTCGTCGTATAATGCGGTACCGTATGTGGAACGCATCTTATGCGGCGTTAATTTCTTTCCGGGAAGAGCCTGAGCGGCATATTTTTTCACCATATATTCGACGGAACGCACCTGTATGCGTTTTTTCTGTGAGCTTAGGAAAAGGGCTTTTTCTGTGTCCGAATCACAGTATTTTTTGCGTTCTCCGTCGATATATGTCTTTAAAGCCTCAGCTGTGCGCTCGTTAAAATACACGGTCTGGTCGTAACCGCCTTTTCTGAAGACTTTTACGGAGTTTTCGTTAAAATTGAGGTCTGAAAGGTCTATTCCGACGCATTCGGAGACACGGATTCCGGTATTTAGAAGGAGAGTAAGCAGGGCAGTATCTCTTTCCTTCAGGTTTGAGACATATTTTTTCTGACGATCCGAATCAAATCTTGTATTTTCGGTCACATCAAGGAACCTGTGCACTTCATCCGGCGCCATGTATACAATTTCTTTTTTGTTTGCTTTGTTACGTTTTTGGCCAATCTCGCTTATTGTGGGATTGTTATGCAAAAAGCCCATATCGTTTGCAAGCACATAAAAACCACGAAGCGGCGCAAGGCGCCTTTCAATCGATGATGCCTGGTTCGAATGTTTGTTCTCGCCGTTATTGTATGACAGATAATTTTTGTATTCGATGATGTCCTGAATGCTGAGCTCATCAAGGATCTCAAGCGGAATCTGCTTGATCTCAAGATCTTTAAATGAAGGATTCATTTCCTTTAAATATTCAAAAAATGTGATCAGGTCGCGCGCATATGCAACCAGTGTATTTGGCTGATAGCCGACACGCATACCGTCAAGGTACGGCTGCACATAACTTGGCAAGACCTGCTGAAGTTCCTTTAATTTATCGAGTTTTTTTGCGCGAAGCTCACGGTTGTATTCGGAATTTTTTGCCATGGCACACCTCATAAAAAATATTATTAAAACTGATCTATAAATGATTATCATTAAAAATGATCATAAAACCATATAACAAGCTCTGAAAGCCTTCAAGGCATATTATAGCACACCTGCTTTTAAATATCAACAATCTTTTCGTTAAATCGTAATTTAACGAAAAGATGTGTATAGGAAAAACACTGCTGTTTTGCCATTTCAGCCTTATAAATAAGGCGTTTTACGCATATTGGCGCTGAATAAATATCGAATAAAATATGAAAAAATCCCTGTGCATGCACAGAGATTTTTTTACATGATCCAAATGATGAAATTCATCAGATTCACAGGCGATCATGTTTTATCTGCATAATACGGTAAAACCAGGTACGCACCTGCATATAATGTATCACCGGTAAAACCGTTTATGGATCTGACTTCTGATATGTATTCATCTGCTGATGAATATTCGCTCGTGATGAACTGTTTTGCTATGCCGCTAAGCGTGTCGCCGGCTTTGATCTCGTAGCTTGTGAAATACTTGGGCCTGCTGTGGCTTCCGGTCTGGGACGGTGTCTTTGCGTAAACAATGATACATCCCATTATAAGAATGAGCGTTAAAATTATGGCTGCTGTAAGAATGTTTCTTTTTGCTGTGATCGTCATGGCTTTTACCTCCCTTAAAGTATGTGACTGACTATAAGTGACTCCGTTTGATAAAACGAACATTTGTTTCGAACGTGTGTTTATAATACAACCGTTTGTTCGTTTTGTCAACACGAAAATCGAACAAATTTTCAAAACAAGTGTTTGATTTTTCGATTTTCTTATGCTATAATCACATTAAGGGAATTTTTT
>JAFYAD010000207.1 GCA_017540915.1 Lachnospiraceae bacterium | reverse complement strand
GATCCCGTCACGCTTTAGCGCCGCTATGTTCATCAGCATAACGCCCGCGTTGAAATACGAATATTCAGACGGGATGTTCATGCGTTTTTTATTCGCCTCATGGAAATCATTCAGGATACCTATTATATCCTCGCACACCGCAAAATACCTGTCTTTAAGTTCAGTATCCCATAGCCCTGCAATACTCTTTTGTATCACCATGTCGCTGTCGAGATACAATATCTTTTCAACACTGTCCGGCAGCATATCTATGGCCAGTATCCTGTAATAGGTCTCGATGGAAATGCCGTTGTGGGATTCCACCCTCTCCTTAAACTCAGGATCTACCTGCATCGGGTGGAAATGCTTTCCCTCATGTCCTTCAATGAAGTCGCCAAGCTCCGCCAGCTCTCTGTCCGAAAGCCCGTCATAGGGCATATAAACATGGATGTCCCTATCCCCGTCCTGTTCAAAAAGAGATGCCAGCATAACCTTGCAAAAGGGTATGTACTTTGAATTTGAGGCGACCATTATGTTCATACTGTCTCTCCCGTGATCCGATCCCCCGGCTACCGCTGTTCCGGCATGTCAAAAAAATCAGTCTGCCTTCTCAAACCTGTATTTTTGCCGGATATCAGGATATTTGTCCCTGTCGACCTCGCCCATGAACATTTCAAGGGGTCTGGCGCACATGAAGTCCTTGTCGTACATCGCCTGATATACCATGAGTTTTTCCCCGGTCTCGGTATGTTCGGCTATCCCCATTATCCGATACAGGTACATATTCGTGCCCTTTTCCGCCTCGCTCAAGGTTTCACGCTTAAAATGCCGCACAATATCTCCGGGTGAAAAAACACGCTCCTCCATATGGTAAACCTCCCTTCTAAGGTCCTAAGGGGTACCGCTTGCGCTGGATTCCCCAGGCCAGTCTATCTCTCAGCCTTTTGACCGGAGGCCTTGTATCTGGCTTCCAGCTCTTTGTCTACCAGCTCCTCCAGGGAAGCATCCAGTATAGCCTGTTCTTCCTTTTCTTTTTTGTCGGCAAGCCTTTCATCCTCCGCCTTTCTGGCGAGATAAAAGCAGAAACCCGCCAGGCCGAGAAGTGCCAGAAAACCGACTATGCCTATTGTCAATATAAGCTTTAACATCATATCTTCCCCCGTCTTTTCCGTGTTCGACCCATCAGACATCCGGATCAGTACTCATCCAGAAAATGATGGCGTACCCCGTTTTTTTTGTAAGCGATCAGAGTGTCGAGGTTCACGTTCTCAACGCTCTTGAAAATATTGTATTCTACGTAAGGATTATCTTTTTTCAGCGCTGCGATCAGCTTTTTGGTCTCCAGCCGTTTGGAAGCTGTGGTGCCGTCCTCGTGACAGGTAGAGCACGTCTCCGTAAAATGACAAGCACACTGGAGAAAATGCAGGTCATTGTGATCGCGCCAGGTGCAGATATCGTGTTCCCTCACAAGATAAAGCGGTCGTATCAGCTCCATCCCCTCAAAATTCGTGCTGTGAAGCTTTGGCATCATGGTTTGGATCTGGGCACCGTGCAGCATTCCCATGAGTATTGTCTCTATCACATCATCATAGTGGTGACCCAGGGCGATCTTATTGCAGCCCAGTTCCTTTGCCTTGCTGTAAAGATGACCTCTGCGCATCCTGGCGCACAGATAGCACGGATTCTTGTCTATGGTATCAACCGCATCGAAAATATCGCTCTCGAATATGACGATGGGTATACCCAGCGCCCTTGCATTGCTCTCGATCAGCGCCCTGTTGTCTTTGTTGTATCCCGGATCCATCACGAGAAATGTCAGCTCAAAGCTGCAATGCCTGTGCCTTTGTATCTCCTGAAACAGCTTTGCCATGAGCATCGAATCCTTACCGCCGGAAATGCAGACCGCAATGCGGTCGCCCTCCTCTATGAGCCGGTATGTTTTACAAGCCTTTGCAAAAGGAGTAAACAGACGCTTATGGAAAGTCTTTCGTATGCTCTCTTCAGCCTCGTGCTGTTTTTCTGCGGCATCGGATTCATCTGCTGTCAGCGACCGGATATATCCGATGTAACCTCCTGCAAGGCTGTAGCACTCCCTGCCCGGAAAACATAACTCATCGTCCAGCTCTCTCGTCCTGCGCCCTACCTCACAGTAAAATACGAGTTTCTTATCCTCCGGTATCGCTCCTATCTTTGCCTTCATTTCATCCGTTCCGATATCAGGGTCTGCTGCGATCGCATCCGGCATCATGCCGTATGCCCTGTGTCCCTCATCCCTGATATCTATCAGAACATAGGAATCTTTCTCAAAACCTTTAAGCTCCTCACAAGTGATCTCTCTCATACTGTCTCCCGCACTCAAAGGCTGATGAACTCGGGCTCCACAAAGCTCACCCCGTTTTTCAGCAGCTCCTCAATGAATATCTTATAATACCCGGGTGCCAGCTCATCTGTCTCATCATGAGCATGGAGCAGGAGCAGGTGATCGCTCTCATCCACTAAAAGAGGCGCCCCGTCACCGGGATTTTTTTCGTAGATCCTCTTCATGACATCATCAATCGTAAATCCGGAGTTCGGACGGATATTGTATTCCGCGAAATCAAAGGTCCACAGGGTATCTATATCTTTGTCCAGCCCCTTCTCTTTCCACCAGGGGTAATCGAACTGCGTATCCTTTACCTTGTCAAAGCCTTTCTCCCGAAGATACTGCTGGATCGCATCCTTATTGGCTCCGCCCTTGTCTCCGTAGGGGAAACGGAAGGGTCTGAATTTTCTCTCCACCCCGGCTTTCTCATAAAAGGTATTCAATATCTCCTCATTTCTGTCTATCTCTTTTTTGCATTCCTCGATGCTCAGAGCCGAAAAATTGGGATGTGTGTAGCTGTGATTGCCCACTATGATCCCGTGTTTGAGGGCATAGATCAGCTGATCCGGGTAGTTTTCGGCCCACTGTCCCACGGCGAACATTATCACAGGTATCTTCTTTTCAGCCAAATAATCCACTATTGCCGGTGTGTTCTTTGAAGAAACATCATCGATCGTCAACAAAGCCCTTATCATATAATATGTACCTCCGGTTGATAACTCTTTAACAGCTATAGATTAGCACACTGTATGCCCCTGTGTCAAAGTAAAGTATAGTATGTTACTATTCACAGTAACTTAGAATAGACATTTGCCTCCCGGTAAAGTATAATATCCTACAAAAACGTTTACGACAGGTTTTGGACAGGGATCTTACCATGAGTATATTACTGTTTTTTATCATCATACTGGTATACATGGTCTTCATAGGCATCATCAACGAGCGGTTTTTTCAGTTACAGAGCGACATTGCGCTTGTTTTCTTTTCGCTTGTACTGTCAGCCGTGCTGCTGGTCGCCAGAATGCTCTTTCCCGGGGCTGCCGCCATAAATTTTGTGGACAGTCTGGCAGACTTTGGATTTCGGGAAGTGCTCATGGAGGGAATGCTGTGTTTTATGCTGTTCGCCGGCGCGGGCAAGGTCAATATGGGCAAATTCAGAAAAAACCTGCGCCCCATTTCCCTGCTGGCACTGCTGACCACCGTGCTGTCCTCATTTCTGTACGGCGGTCTGTTTTATCTGGTGGCTGTACTGTTTAAGCTCCCCATGGACATCTGGATGTGCATATTGTTGGGCTGTGTCGTATCACCCACCGATCCCATAGCTGCCACAGGCATTCTCAGCAAGATCGGCCTTTCCAAAAATGTATGCTCCGTCATAGAAAACGAATCTCTTTTCAACGACGGTACCGGCGTAACGCTGTTTATATTCGTCAGATCCCTTGTGATCCACAGCGACGACAGCAATTTCCTCGTCCTGATGCTCAAAGAGATAGGCGGCGCAGTGGCGGTAGCCCTGTCAGTCTCGTTTTTGCTGTTCAGGCTCATGAAGCTGACCCGCGACCCTGTCAGATACATTCTGATCTCCCTGCTGGATGTGGCCTCCGTGTATGTGATATGCGAGCATTTCGGCTTTTCCGGAGTGATAGCATCAGTTGTATGCGGAATGTATTTTTCATATTCCATGGACAAAATCAGACGCAGGGTGACTGTCATAGACCCTCACAACTACTACGGCGATTTCTGGGAGATCCTGGAAAACATACTGAACTCCGTCCTGTTCGTCATGATAGGACTGTTAGTGCTCAATATACGGATCAGCAGCTATGCGCTCATTGCCATACCTGCGTCGCTGGTCATCCTGATAATATCCAGAGCTGCCGGCGTATCCGTCAGCACCGTTTTAACCGGCAGTAAGATCCCCGGCAACTACAATATGACCGAATTTGTCACGCTGATGACCTGGTCAGCCTTAAAGGGCGGACTTTCCATGGCTCTGGCAATGGAGACCGTGGAATACCTTCCCGAAGCGGTAAGCCTTATTTTCAATGATGTAGCATATGCCACCATATTCTTTACGGTATTGGTGCAGGGGCTGACCATCAGGCGTGTATATTTTGCGCTGGAAAAGCACAAGGCAGCGAGGCTGTGCCGTAACAGATAAAAAAAGGCTCTGAACAGTTACACATTATATAAGGAAAGAACCAATATGAAGATCATAATAGTGGGTCTCGGACAGACCGGAAGACAGCTCCTGTCCTCTCTGGCAGGAGAAAATATAGATATAGTCGTCATCGACCAGGATCAAAAGCTGGTCGATGAAGCGACAGACAGATTCAGTGTAAACGGTATCGTTGGCAGTGCTGCCTCGCGCGAGACACTGCTGGCCGCCGGAGCGGATACAGCCGATATCATACTGGCACTGACGCGGATAGATGAGGTAAATCTGTTAAGCTGTATGCAGGCAAAGGCTCTTGGCACCCGTTTCTCCGCTGCAAGGATAGTAATGAGCGATCTGGTGAATGAGGCGAAAAGCCTTCGCAGGGAGTACAGCATCGACCTCATCATG
>JAFYAD010000206.1 GCA_017540915.1 Lachnospiraceae bacterium | reverse complement strand
GCAGAGCGATTACGATAACAAACTTAAGGCAGCAGGCGCTGAGGTCCTGGAGGACGTGACCCGTAAAGATACTTTTGCGGTTGTGCTGGCGGGAAGACCGTATCACAACGATCCGCTGGTAAATCACGAGCTTCCGGAGCTTTTAGTGAGTATGGGAGTGCCTGTGCTGACGGCGGATTCCCTGCCGGATCTCCCGGATGTGGAGCTTCGCAGATCGCGTATAGACATTGTAAACAATTTCCATGCCAGAATGCTGGGAAGCAGCATCCTGGCGGCTCAGAACGATCATTTGGAGTATATTCAGATCGTCAGCTTCGGCTGCGGTCATGATGCCGTGCTCTCCGATGAGATCGTTCGCATGATGAAGGAGATCAGCGGAAAAGCGCCCCTGATACTGAAGGTTGACGAGAGCGATGCCCAGGGACCCTTGCGCATCCGTGTTCGCAGTTTCATCGAGACTATACGCCGCAAACGCAGGCAGAATATAACACAGACAGTAAAAGAGCTTCCGGATCCGTATCCGGTGAAATATACGAAGCGCGAGAGAAAACTGCACACTGTGCTGGTTCCCAATTCTTCCCATGCTTTCAGCCGTATCATGTCGGCTGCTTTCGCTTCGCAGAACATCAGGACAGTCTCTTTGGAGGTGGGAACCGAGGAGGCCATAAAGCTGGGAAAACGTTATACGCACAATGATATATGTTTTCCGGCGCAGATAGTCATTGGCGAGATATTGGAGGCTTTGAACAGCGGAAAATACGATCTGAAGAACACTTCCGTTGCAATGGCAAAATACCTCGGCTGCTGTCGTCTGCCGCACTATGCGACGATCCTGAGAAAATCTCTGGATGATGCAGGCTACGACTACATCCCTATCATGACCAATGATGACGTGGATCTTCACGATATGCATCCGGGCTTCAAGGTCAATGCCATATCACTCTTACATATCAGCATCTGTCTTCCGATGATAGACACGCTGGAGGAGATGCTCAGAAAGATAAGGCCCTATGAGAAAGTGAAGGGCAGCGCGGATGCGGCATTTGACAAGGCACTGGATGCTCTGTGCGACGGAATGGGACGGGGCGGCACCTTTGGAGCCATAAAAGGATTTAAGAAGGGCATAAAGATGCTGCGGGAAGTGGAATACGACAGATCGAAGCTCAAGCCCACAGTGCTCATAGTGGGAGAGTACCTTCTGAATTTCCATCCCGGAGCAAACGGCGAGATAGAGCGTTATCTGGAGGATAACGGCTTCGAGATAATAGAAGCCAAGATGACTGACGTCATCCAGAAATCATATTTCTGCCAGGGCAAACAGATCACGGAGTTCAAGGTACACAGGGATAAAAACACAAAGTTCTGGAGCTGGGTGGCAAACAAGTTCTTTACTTTTGCCCATTGGGTCACCGATCGTGCCGCAAAAGACGAGCCGCTGCATGAGAAGGCTGTGCTCATGGATGAGCTTTCGGTGGATTCAGACCCCGTTATTCATCATACCTTTGATACGGGAGAGGGCATATTGATCCCTGCGGAGATCATATATAATGCCAAACACGGATGCAAAAACTTTGTTATACTGCAGCCCTTTGGCTGTCTGCCGAACCACGTTATAGGAAGAGGTGTGTGCAAAAAACTAAAGGAAATGTTCCCGGATATCGAGCTTCTGCCACTGGATTACGATCCGGATGTGAGCCGCGCCAACATAGAAAACCGTCTCCAGATGCTGATAATGAACGGCAAAACCCTTGCAACAGAGGGTTAAGAAGAGATTTTTAAAAAAAATAAAAATTTATGTTGACAAGAGCGAAAGTTTTTTGTATAGTATCAAAGTCGGTTGCGAAAACGACATCCGAATGGGGTCTTAGCTCAGCTGGGAGAGCATCTGCCTTACAAGCAGAGGGTCATAGGTTCGAGCCCTATAGGCCCCACTTTTTATGGATGTGCGGGATTCACGATATGGCGAGATAGCTCAGCTGGCTAGAGCATACGGTTCATACCCGTAGTGTCGAGGGTTCAAGTCCCCCTCTCGCTATTCATCTTATCAAACTGCCGGAGGCAGATGACGAAAATTTGTGTAATAAATTTTCGTAAGCCCGACAGGGCTGATAAAATTTTACAATAGGGATCAGGAGATGATTTCTGTTGTACACAGTTCAGGTTTGATCAACTTGAAAAAATAAAAAAAGTTCTTGACATTTGGTTTTGACCGTGGTATGATACCATTCGTGTCAAACAGAACAGAACACGTGCGATAGTGGCGTAGTTGGTAACGCGCGACCTTGCCAAGGTCGAGACCGCGGGTTCGAGCCCCGTCTATCGCTCTCTACGAAAAAGGAGCATACACAAGGTATGCTCCTTTTTTCGTGGAGCATAGCGCACTCGATTCTACGCTTCCTCAAAAGTATACTTTCGTTTTGGGCGGTTTGACAAAATAATATAAATATTAACCAAAGAATTGTTGTATTTTTTTAAATGTTGTGGTAAAATCCTACAATGAGTGTGTTAAGTACGTGATTTTGCGTCTTTTTAAGGGATAGTGACGAGGAGGTAAACCTGTGGACGAGAATGAGCTTTTGATTGACCTGACATACAGGGCAGGACAGCCGTTAAAGAAAAAACGGGATGCGGCTTCTTATGAGCAGGATTCAGACACGGTCTTCAGTCTGTATAAGCAGGGCGTTCCGGGGGCTGTGGAGCTTGTGCTCGGCAATACTGATAAGTTTTTGCCGGAAGGTTCAAAGCCGGAGAACAAATACAATAAGATAAAGGAATTATACATTTCAGGCTCATCGGTCAAGAAAGCGAAAGCCATCATCGAAAAGGAGACGGAGGACACCCTTCGTCTGAAAGTTTTGCCCTATTTAAGCTACAGTGTGTTGAAGGACTTCAAGCTTGCCGTAAAGGGTGCTTCCGGATCCGGGAAAATCTCGAAAGGCAAGATAGAACTTATAGAGGACACTTTCAAGCAGGCCGAGGAAGAAAAAAAAGACAACGACAGATTTGTAAATAAAGCTGCTGACGAGCAGGCGGATGAGACGGTTGATAACATAGATGAGACCGATGATGCTGCGGTTTCAGAGGAAGATACATCCGACGGCACAGAGCAGGATGGCACAGAGCCGTCCGGTGAGGAAGAAACTCAGGATACGGCGGAGGAAGAACCGGAACAGACAGGTGACGGAGAGGAAGACCCGGCTTCAGAAGATACTGATGAGAGCGGTGAGGCTGAGAAAGAACCTGAACCGGCTGAGAAATATGATCTTGAGGGACTTTCTGATACTGAGATAGTAGATCTTTTCATCAGAAATTCAGATATAAAGGCTTTGATCGCCTTTGCCGGAGAAAAGGAATTGGGCAGTTACGATATATTCAAGATCAAGAACTTCCTTCGTTTCAGCCTGTATCATGCGGATTTCAACGAAAAGGCATTCCTGGACGAAGTGTTGAATGCTCTGAAAGACATCGAGGGCAACAGCCTGTGGCTGTGTGAATATTCTTTCTGGCAGAGCCTGCGCCCGGAGCTTTTCGATGTGGTGGTTCGTTTTATAGCTGCCAATTATGAGTTTTATGATATCGCTTATGTCAACATGCAGGTATCCAAGGCTCAGGGCGATAATCCCCTGCTTTTGAAATGGATGGAAATGTATGTCAAGATCGGTCTTGGCAGCGGAGACAACGGCGAGGAATTCCAGAAGAACTACAAGCGCATCCAGCGCGACGGTGCTTTGGGAGACAGAGCGATCTCTCTTTTGAATGCACTTATATTCGATCAGGCTCTGGCATACAAGAGATTGTTTGAGGCAGAGCATGACAAGTGCCTGAATATCGAGGACAGGGTTTATGTGAGAATCTCAAACGGCATATCAGAGCAGCTTGACAGGCTGGAGGAGTTCCTGGCGGGAGATTACCAGAACACCATGAAGCCTGATGAATACAGAAAGACCATCATGACACTGGTCGGATCGTTGCGACGTGGAATGGATAAATGCGGACTTAATTACGTTATATCGCCCACAGACTGGTCTACAGGCACGGAGATCGACTTTGTAAAGGGCGATCACGTGGAGTTTAAGAACGAAGCGGAGGAAGGTGACAAGGTCAAACCCCTTTCACTCGGACTTGGTGTAAATAACGGAACTTATATACAACCTGCAAAGGTAATGAAAAAATCCTAAAGGAGGAGAAAAAAATGGGGTACAGGTACAAATTAGGCATTGACTTCGGAACGACAAACTCATCAATAGCTCTTCGCTATGCACCGGAGATGAAAGATCTGGAGACGGTTGTGTTTGACGCAGATCCGCACAACAAAGGCATGGAGTCTCTTCTCCCGTCTCTGTTGTATCTTGATGAGGACGGCAGGGAACTGGTCGGTGTGGATGCGCTCAGGGCTTCGAGCCTTGCAGGTCCGGATCTTAATCACAAGCTGATCCGTACTATCAAGCTTGAGCTGGACAGGGCGCAGGAGGATGTAAAATTCATTACTATAGGTTCAAAGGATTACTATATCAGCGATATTATAGCGCTTATCCTTCAGAGGATGATGGAAGAAGTGGGTTCTGTAAGCGTTCAGATCGATGGTGTGGTATTCGGACATCCCGTTGATTACAATGATAAATGTAAACAGGTCATGGTAGAGGCTGCTTACAAGGCCGGTATTTATGCTACTTTGGGAGAAGCCCGCAAGAAGACCGTGTTTGTTGCAGAGCCGGTGGCTGTTGCACTTGATTATGCTATTGATCTCCGCGAGGAGAAGACCATATTTGTATTTGACTTTGGTGGCGGTACTCTCGATACCACCATCATGAAGCTTAAGGTTCAGAATGAGGAAGATATCTTCAAACCGCATGAGGCTATTGCAAAAGACCGTCTTACAGTCGGTGGCGAGCTCTTCACCGAGGAACTTTTCAAACACGGTTTCCTCAATAAATACGGTATAGAGAAATTCCTTAAGGATTTCCACATCAAAGAGAAGCTTGACCGTAACGAACTCTGGGACTACCTTCTCGAGAATAAGATGGGTATCATGTTCATCCAGGAGATGGACTGGGTTAAGAGAATGCTTTCAAAGAGGACCAATGAGATCCTCTCGTTCATAAAGACAGATTCTGACGGAACCCAGTACATTATCGAGCAGGAGCTTACCGCTCAGGATTTTGAGGATTCCATCGATCATCATTTCCATGACATTACAGAGAGCATTAAGGCATGTCTTGATCTTGCAAAGAAAAAGGGCGGCGTTGAGAAGAAAGACATCGATGTAGTGCTTTTGGCAGGCGGATCTTCTACCATCCCCTGCATCGTTAAGCTCGTAAAGGAAGTGTTCGGAAACGAGCGCGTTATCGAGCCTAAGAAAAACCAGCAGCTGACCAGTATCGTAAAAGGTCTTGCCATTGCGGGTCTGAGAGAGGGAGACAGCAGGCTCTTGGAGGATATCGTTGAGTCAAATTACGGTATCTATGACAGCCTTAATGAAAATATTGCGGTTATCAT
>JAFYAD010000019.1 GCA_017540915.1 Lachnospiraceae bacterium | reverse complement strand
TGAGATCAGAAAGCTCGGCGAGAACGAAGGACTTGAGCTTCTTCAGATCTATGAGAGCTACAACAAAGAGCTCAAGGCCCGGAGCCTTATGGACTACGACGATCAGATGATCTATGCCTACAGGATGCTCAAGGGGTCAAAAGACCTTTTGGAGTTCTACAGGGATAAGTACAGATATATCTGCGTCGACGAAGCCCAGGATACCTCGAAAGTGCAGCACATGATCATAGCTCTTTTGTCCGGAGAGAAGGGAAATCTCTTTATGGTCGGAGACGAGGACCAGAGCATATATGGATTCAGGGCGGCTTATCCGGAAGCTCTTTTGCACTTTGAAAAAGAACACCCCGGGGCAAAAGTGCTTGTGATGAACAGAAATTACAGGTCATGTGCCGGGATAGTCGGGGTTGCTGATACCTTTATCCAGAAGAATTTCAGCCGCCATGAAAAACACATGAAGGCTACCAGGGATGCGCAGTCGGATGTCAGTTTTATCACTCTTGGCAGCAGAGAAGCCCAGTACAGGTATCTTCTTGAGATGGCAAAAGACATTACGGAACAGACGGCGGTTTTGTATCGTGATAATGAGAGCGTCCTTCCGCTGGTGGATCTGTGCCTTAGAGAGAACGTGCCGTACAGGATAAAGAGCGCGGACATGGCTTTCTTTACTCATCGTGTGGTAGTTGATGTCGTGAACATGCTCAGGTTCTGCCTTAGCCCGTATGATCCGGAGCTCTTTATGAAGATTTACTTCAAGTTCCAGACGTTCCTCAGAAAGCCTGATGCAGAGAATATGTGCCGCATTGCCGATGAGAGGCATATAGGCATTTTAGATGCCGCTGAGTATGCAGATCTTGGCAAAAGAGTCCTCGGCAACGTCAGAGCGCTCAGGACACATTTCAGGAACATGGCAGGAGAGTCAGCCTACAAGGCAATAAGCAGACTTGATAAGTACATGGGGTATGGCGAGTACCTGAACGACAACAACATGGATACGGGAAAGCTCTTTATCCTGGAGTGCCTTGCAAAAAACGAGCCGACAATTGAAGGCTTTCTTGACAGACTGGATGTACTCAGGCAGACTCTTACAGAGGAGAGGCCAAATTACAGGAGCAAACTTATCCTGTCTACGGTCCATTCCAGCAAAGGTCTTGAATATGACACCGTCTACCTGATGGATGTCATTAACGGCGTGCTTCCGGGCAAGGTAATAAACTTCAAGAAGGCAACTCCCAAGGAGAAGCAGGACTATGAGGAGGAGAGAAGGATATTTTACGTCGGTATGACCAGGGCAAAAGACAATCTGCATATCCTGAAGTATTCCGACTCGCCATCGATATTTGTCTCTGAGATCAATAAGACAAAAGAAAAGCCTGAGAGCGAGAAAAAGAAAACGAAGAAGAAAGCTTCAAATGTCCTGTTGAAGCCGACGCCTCTTCTTAAGAAAAAGAAGGCAGTTTCGGATGAGAGGGATGTGCCTGAGAATCTCATAATAGGTGAGAGGATAAGCCAGGTAAGATATGGCGAGGGCACTATCATAGATGTCAGGTGGGATGACGATGATATACCCACAAAATTTACAGTACAGTTTGACTCCGGAACGGAGAGGATATTTATGTATCCTTTCGCGTTTACTACGGGGATGAAGGTGATAAGGTAAGATGAAAAAAGGTAGTAATGTTTTTATAGGTATTTTGATAACAATATTCATGGCTGCTGTAATAACGGGATCCATGGTCCTGGGATACAGGTTCCTCAGGGCTATCAATCCGGCAGCTGCAGAAAGAATTGACGATGTGGCGAGGGATGCCAGGGATAAGACAGAGGAGACGCTGGGAATAAATCTGACTCCGCCCGACCCGGAAGTAGTGCCTGAAGTAGTGCCTGAAAATGTTCCGGAAGAGGAGGTTTACCCGGAGAGGGAAAACGGAATTGAAATCGTTAAAGAGCCGGAGAAAAAGCACTATGCCGGGAGCAGGCTCTATGAGAGTGATGAGTATATTTATAATGATGCCGGAGAGGTATTGACGAATTTCCATCTCGATTATGGCCTGGGAATTGATGTCTTATTTGACAGAGACAGAAAGTACGGAGTTATTTTAAGTAACAATAATTGCTTTTTGATAGAAGCTGATCTTTCATATAAGCAGATAGCAAGTAATGTCTCATATGCCGGAATCAACTTTGATGGAACAACGATTTATTACAGTTCTTCATCAGCGGGCTTGTGGCTGCATGATATTGAGACCGGAGAAGAGACTCTGATTTCTGATGCATGTTACAAGGCATGTCTTTCTCCTGACGGAAAGACAATCATCTATAATGACTACGCGGAGAAAAACAGAAAAGTTGTAATTATAGGTGGTATCGGAAAAGAAGGAACTGTCATAGATGTCGGAAAAAACGGATTGATCACACCAGTGGCAGTTTCTGACGATGGTAATACAGCATACTATGAAATCTATTCGGGCAATGATAACGGTCTGTACTGCTACAGTAATGGAGAGGTAAAAAGACTGTCCGCGGATAGTGTGCCTTACAGATATTTGAACAGATCCTGCGAGAAGATAGTTTATACAGACAACAAGAAGGTGTGGTATTATGCTCCGGGACTTGAAGATCCGGTGGAACTGGTAAGTATGGATAGCACATGCGATATACGCATTGTAGATGCAGAGGCAGATTATACTGAAGAATACTTTCATTGCGCAATTGTTGATGTAGACAATCTTGCTGATGCAGTGATCATTAATAGCGGACGGGAAAGCTACTGCCTGAGCGAAGACTGCACATTGGCAGTGCAGCTGAGGGATAATGGCTATACTGAACAGTTCGCCGGGACTGCAGATGGACTGGCCTGCGTATATAAGGATGATGATTGTGTTTATAAATCAGTGTATGAACATGGTGAGGTAAAAAAGACAGTCGTCCGCGAACAGATTTCATCTTTGGATGATATAACTTTTGCCGATGGAGTTTCCGAAGGTTTCCTGAAAAAGTATGAATACAATGCAGGCGATGCTTACTTCAAACTCTATTACTTCAAAGAAGGCGAAGAGGATGTTTTTCTGGCGGATTGTGGTAAGGATAACTTTAACGGGGTGTTGTGGGATAAAGTCTTCAAAAAATGTTATTTTACCTGCAATGGAGATTTGATCAGCATCAACAAGGATGGGTCTTTAAAAACTACGATTGCTGCTGATGTGGACTATATTATGGATTACACCTACAGTGACGGGAACATTGGTTATTCAGATACTAATGGAGTCAACTATGTGGTCATAAACAATAATGTGTTTGAAAGATGAATCATAATATACGAAAAAATGGTAGAATTAGTAATGACAGTTACTAATTCTACCTTTTTTTGTTTACTACAGGGTTTTGACGATTTAGGAGGAGATGAAAT
>JAFYAD010000205.1 GCA_017540915.1 Lachnospiraceae bacterium | reverse complement strand
TTCCCTATATCGGAGGCGAGGAGGAAAAGAGCGAGAAGGAACCCTTAAAGGTATTCGGACATATAGAAGGTGACAGGATCGTTAATTATGAGGGACTGAATATCACTTCCCAGTGCATCAGGGTTCCGGTATTGAACGGTCATACGGCTACTGTATTTGTGAATCTCGCAAAAAAAGCAGCCAAGGAAGAGCTTATCGAGGCCATGACAAGCTTCAGCGGCAAGCCGCAGGAGCTGGGTCTTCCCAGCGCACCCAAGCAGTTTATACAGTATCTCACAGAGGACAACCGTCCTCAGGTTACGGAAGATGTTATGTTTGAGAACGGTATGGGTATCTCGGTCGGACGTTTGAGAGAGGATACACTCTTTGACTGGAAATTCGTAGGGCTTTCACATAACACATTAAGAGGAGCAGCCGGCGGCGCACTGCTTTCGGCAGAGCTTCTGAAGGCTCTGGGCTATATCAGCGCCAAGTAAGATTACAGATCTATAGACCGGTAAGGTTTTGGATTTACGGGATCTGCAGATGATTAATATGGTCATTATGATTGTTTTATTTTGTCTGCAGATCTTATTTTTTGGATTTTTTTACCACTTAAATTTAGATTTAACGGGATAGGGAAAAGCGTTAAAGCTTATTGTTTGGCGGGGTGTAATGAAATGGATGTGAAAAAAAACGAGCTGAAAAGACTGGAGAATCTCTTTGCGGAGGACGGTAACGGCCTGGCTCTTTTGTATGGCAAGAGAGGCAACGGGATAGACGATCTTCTGAAGAGCTTTTGCAAAGACAAGAGTGTGTTTTATTACTGTGCCAGAGAAGCCTCCGAAAAGGAGCAGCTTGCACAGATCAAGAGAGAATTTCAGGAGCAGTTTGATGCGCCGGTAAATGCAGAGGATTATGTGGAAATATTCGACCATATCAAAAGCAGCGAAGGCAAAAAGATGGTCGTTGTCGTGGACGAGTTTGACAGGATAGCCAAAAAGGACAAGGATTTTCTGAAAGCAGTCATCATGTTAAAGGATAAGAAACTCTATCAGGGTCCTGTGATGATAATACTGTCCACATCATCCATAGTGTACGCCGAGGGCGGCCTTACCGACGATATGGAAGGACACCTCAAAAAGATAGATGATAAGATAAAGCTGACGGATCTTTCATTTTTGGATGTGGTGAGACAGCTTCCCGATGTGTCTGTGGCTGATGCGGTCAGGATCTACGGCATCACCGGAGGAGTGATGTCACGTATATCAGGATTTTCCGATGTTTCAAAGAGCTTTAAGGACAGTATTTGTGAGAATATTCTGACTCCAAACGGTTTTCTGTACAATGAAGCTGAAAACTATCTCAGATCGGAACTCAGGGAACTTGCTGTATATGAGACAATTCTGTCACAGATAGCTACCGGAAATGACAAGCTAAACGACATGCACCACAACACCGGATTTTCCAGAGCCAAGATCTCTGTTTACATGAAAAACCTTGCTGCATTTGATTGCATAGACAAGGTGGTCAGCTTTGAGACCGGTGGCTGGGAAAATGCAAAAAAGGGTGTTTACAGGATAAAAGATACGTTTTTGGGATTCTGGTTCAGATTTGTATATCCGAATCTTTCGGCATTAAAGCTGTCAGACCCGGGTGATTTCTATGACAAATACATAGAACCCGGGCTTAATGACTGGCTCAACCCCGTGTTTACCCGTGTCTGTCTCGAGTATCTCGAGCTCATGAATAAGGCCGACAGGCTCAACATCAGTCTGAAACGCATAGGTACCTGGGTTGGAAAGGAAGGAAAGATCGATATCATAGCGGCCGACGAAGAGCGCAATATACTGGTAGGGGTGTGCAACTGGTCGGAGCCCGTCATGAGTGCAAATACCTGTATCGAGCTTTCGAAGTCCATGAAGAAAGCCAAGATCAAATCAGCCAATATTTATCTTTTCTCGGCTACATCCTTTGATCCGGCGTTACAGATGGTGGCTCAGAGGGATCCGAGATTTACGCTTGTAGACATGAATGAATTGTAATACAGAAAACGTCATAAGGGGCATACTATACGGGAGAAAGATTTGGGAAAAGCATTATTTATAGCGGAAAAACCTTCCGTCGCCAGACAGTTCGCCGAGGCCATGGATCTTAAAATGTCCGACCGTGGCGGCTTTCTGGAGTGCGACAGGGCTATAGTGACATGGTGCGTGGGTCATCTTATCACCATGAGCTATCCTGAGGTTTATGATGCCGCATTAAAAAGATGGTCGCTGGACACATTGCCCTTTATTCCCACAGAGTGGAAATATGAGGTCATAAAGAGCGCCGCAAAACAGTATAAGATAGTGGCAGAGCTTTTAAACCGCGAGGATGTGGATACCATATACGTCTGCACCGACTCGGGGCGGGAGGGAGAATACATTTACCGCCTTGTGGATCAGGAAGCCCATGTCACGGGAAAGACCAAAAAGAGAGTCTGGATAGATTCCCAGACAAAGGACGAGATCCTGCGCGGCATCAGGGAGGCAAAGGATCTTTCCGAATATGATAATCTGAGTGCCGCAGCCTATCTGAGGGCAAAGGAAGATTATCTCATGAGCATAAATTTTTCAAGGCTTTTGAGCCTTAAATACGGATATGATGTCCATGAGTTTTTAGGCGCGGAAAAATATGTGGCCATCTCCGTGGGCCGTGTCATGACCTGTGTTTTGGGAATGGTGGTGAGACGGGAGAGAGAGATCAGGGATTTCAAAAAGACATCTTTTTACAGGGTCATATCCGATATGACCATATCGGGAACCGTCATCAACGGAGACTGGAAGGTCACAGAGCAGTCATCATGGTATAACTCCCCGGCGCTGTACAAGGACAACGGATTTAAGGAGAGAAAAGACGCCGAGGCGCTCATTGCTTCACTTTCGGAAGTGATGCCGGCGGAGGCTACGGTGCAGAATGTTTCCCGCAAAAAGGATAAAAAGAATCCGCCTCTTTTATACAATCTTGCAGAGCTTCAGAATGCGTGCTCCAAGATGTTCAAGATCAGTCCCGATCAGACCCTTGAGGTTGTACAGGAATTGTACGAAAAGAAGCTGGTGACCTATCCCAGAACGGATGCCAGGGTTTTGTCCACAGCCATAGCAAAAGAGATCCATAAAAACATAGGCGGGCTTTCGGGCATGGCAACATTCAAGCCCTTCTGCGATAAGATCATGGGAGAAAATCTGCATAAAGGCATCGAAAAGAGCCGCTATACGGATGACAAACAGATCACGGACCACTATGCCATTATACCCACAGGACAGGGGCTTGGGGCTTTGAACGGCCTGTCACCCTTAAAACTGAATATTTACGAGACTATTGTGAGAAGGTTTCTGGCCATCTTTTACCCTCCGGCGGAGTACACAAAGGTTTCTCTGGTAACGGAAGTAAAGAATGAGAGCTTTTTTACCAACTTCAAGATGCTGAAGGAAAAAGGCTATCTGGAGGTCATGGAGTACTCTTTCATGAAGAAAAGGGACAAGTCCGAGGTAGAACCTGGCGAAAAGCAGAAAAACGGAGATGAGACAGAGGAGATAGAAATTTCCGACGACAGTCTTCTGGAGGCTGTGGCTTCCCTGAAAAAAGGCAGTAAGATACCCGTCTCGGCTTTCAACATCAAAGAAGGAGAGACCTCGCCGCCATCGAGATACAGTTCCGGATCCATAATACTGGCCATGGAAAATGCAGGAAAACTCATAGAGGATGAGGAGCTGCGTGCCCAGATCAAGGGAAGCGGTATCGGGACCTCGGCGACCAGAGCCGAGATCATAGCCAAACTTGAGCGCATAGGTTATATCTACATCAACAAGAAAACCCAGATCATAACTCCGGGGCAGAGGGGGGAGATGGTGTATGATGTGGTATTTGCTTCCATCAAGGCACTTTTGAATCCCGAGCTTACCGCAAGCTGGGAAAAGGGGCTGACACAGGTTGCGGAAGGGACTATAAGCGCAGATGAGTATATGCAAAAGCTCTCCGGATTCATAGTGGGCATGACGGAAGCCGTGAAGGGCATCGATAACAGGGCTGCGTTAAAGAACTGTTACCGCAACACGGCCTCTTTTTACAAAAAGACAAAGTCAAAAAAATGAGTTGATATTTCAAGAGGATACAGTTAAAATTATTACTGTAAACTCAGGAAAAGGAGGGAGCTAAATGAGTGCATTATTAAGCACAGCATTGCTGTTTCTTGAAGACTTACCAAAGAAGGAGGTAAATACAATGCCAATTGTTATTATCATTCTGATCGTTCTGGCTATCATCATCTGCAGCTGGATCAAGATCGTGCCACAGGCACACTGCTATATCATCGAGAGATTCGGCCGTTATCACAACACTCTTTCTGCCGGTCTTAACATCATCATCCCGGTGATCGACCGTGTTGTCAACAGAGTGAGCTTAAAAGAGCAGGTTGCGGATTTCCCGCCCCAGCCCGTTATCACAAAAGATAACGTTACAATGCAGATCGATACAGTGGTTTACTATTACATCACTGATCCGAAACTCTACACCTACGGTGTTGAAAATCCTATCATGGCTATTGAGAATATCACAGCCACAACACTTCGTAACGTTATCGGTTCTCTCGAGCTTGATGAGACTCTCACAAGCCGTGATGCCATAAACGGACGTATGCGTGAGGCTATTGATGTTGCTACCGATCCCTGGGGTATCAAGGTAAACCGTGTTGAGCTTAAGAACATCATGCCGCCGCGCGCTATCCAGGAAGCCATGGAGAAGCAGATGAAGGCAGAGCGTGAGAGACGTGAGGCTATCCTTATCGCAGAAGGTGAGAAGAAGTCAGCCATCCTCAAGGCTGAAGGTGAGAGAGAGTCTGCAGTTCTTCGTGCAGAGGCACAGAAGGTCGGTCTTGTAAAAGAGGCAGAAGGTCATTCAGAGTCCATCCGTCTTCACAATCAGGCTGAGGCAGATGCTATCAAGATGTTGCAGGAGGCAGGTCTTACAACAGAGCAGATCGTGAAGATACGCTCTCTTGAGGCGTTTAAGGCTGCATCCAACGGACAGGCCACCAAGATCATCATCCCCTCTGAGATACAGGGAATCGCAGGTCTTGCCGAGGGCGTTCTGGAATCGGTGAAAAACAAATGATAGAGCAGGCTTTGATCGTCAACATGTATGATCTGGAGCATACCATCGCTTCAGATCTGCTGAAAAGATTTGAATATCCCTGGGAAGCGCTGGGGTCCATAAAAGGTTATATTTTAGAGCTTGGTCCCACTCTTGATCCGCAGAAGTTTGACCGGATAGGAGAAGATATCTGGGTGGCAAAGTCTGCAAAGTTAGCCCCTACTGCTGCGTTAAACGGACCGCTCATCATAGATGAGGGTGCAGAGATAAGGCATTGCGCTTTTATCAGAGGTTCCGCTATCATAGGCAAAAATGCCGTTGTGGGCAATTCCACGGAGATCAAGAACGATATCATCTTTGACAATGTACAGGTTCCCCACTACAATTACGTGGGGGACTCTGTATTGGGTTATAAATCCCATATGGGAGCCGGATCCATAACTTCCAACGTAAAGAGCGATAAGACCCTCGTAGTGGTAAAGTGCGGTGACGAGAAGATAGAGACCGGTCTCAAAAAATTCGGTGCGATGCTGGGGGATAATGTCGAGGTGGGATGCGGCAGTATCTTAAATCCCGGGACAGTTGTAGGTCCCGGTACCAATATTTATCCTCTTTCAAGTGTCAGAGGCGTCATTCCGGCAGGATCCATATACAAAAATCGAAACGAGGTTGTGGAAAAACGTTGATTTTTTCAAAACCCCCTGATTTTGTTGGGATCGTGTCGTATATATATGACAGACAGTAAACGGGCCAGTAATGGTTTCGACGGGGAACGTGAAGCTGGAGAAGCGAGTCGCAGGAACGCGTTAAAATCCAAAATTAAAATTAAACGCTAACGATAATTTAGCATACGCTGCCTAATTTTGGCGGCAGTCGGCCGGGGTGCACTCACACATCCCGATACCGGCTTCGACTATGTGAGAAACGACATTGCCAAAGCTTTGAGGTGATGGGCGTATCATGAAGCTACCAATCGGCATTGGGAGTCTGTCCGTGGTGTCGTGAGGGAATGGGGGCAACCCGAAATGGCAGAATACACTCGTAGAAGTACAGGGGAGCGTTTTTCGGACACGGGTTCAACTCCCGTCTGGTCCACGACAGCACGTTTTGACGAACACCTATCCATAAAGGTGTACAAAAACGCGCATTTACCTTATTTGTGGCTTTCGTACCCCATACGAGGCAGAGTCCGAAAAATGGCAGAATTCATATCCGCTGTCAATCGGAGGCGTCAGAAAATGGGTTAAGAAGTCATATGGGCTGGATATCAGCATGGCAGTACTGGAAGCATTTAAGGCATTGGGATTTATAACTAAAAAAGAAGAGCAGGGGGCTTGATCCTCTGCTTTTTTTAATAAAAAAATCCGCCACCGGAACAATTCTTTGTTTCAGTAGCGGAAATAATCTTTTGAGAATGTCGGAAGATTTAGCTACAGTTAATGCCAAATAACCGAAAATTTTATAGCCAAACAGCCGAAAGGATTATTGCCAAATAACCGAATGTATGATATTGTTGCTGTATAGAAAATAGGAAACAAGGAATAATAATTCTATGGATGATTACAAGAAGAGGGTTGCTGACAGGCTTTTGGAAAGAAAACTGAAAAGTGCCGGAGCAGTTCTGATCGAAGGCCCCAAGTGGTGTGGAAAGACTACAACAGCTGAGCAGATTGCTGCAAGCATATTGTACATGGATGAGCCTGAGAAGAAAGAACAGAATCTTAGGATGGCTGAGATAAAACCATCTGTTTTGCTTGCGGGCGAGTTGCCGAGACTGATTGATGAATGGCAGATTGCACCAACATTATGGGACAGTATCCGGTTTTCGGTTGATCATGGAGGATCCGAGGGAATGTATATTCTGACCGGATCGTCTGTCCCGGTCGATATTTCAAAAATGGAACATTCGGGAACCGGACGATATGCGAGGATCAAGATGCGTCCCATGTCCTTATTTGAATCCGGGGAGTCCAATGGAGAGGTTAGTATAAAGGCGCTATTTGACGAAAATCCCGGAGAGTCGCTTGCATCTGTAAACGGTCTGAGTGTCGAAGATATATCATATCTTGTCTGCAGGGGTGGCTGGCCCAGGGCTGTTTTGCAGAAGGATAAGGAGATAGCACTTGACCAGGCTCTGAATTATTATGAATCAGTTATTGGTAATGACATATCAAGAGTTGATGGAATAAACAGGAATGAACAACGGGCGAGACTTCTTATGCGTTCGTATGCCAGAAATCAAGGAGCACAGGTTAGCAATGCTGCTCTCAAGGCTGACATGGATGCGAATGATTCTCAGACATTGGATGAAGATACGGTTCTGTCATATGTAAATGCGTTGAAAAAGATTTTTGTTGTTGAGGATCTGCCGGCATGGAATCCGAATCTCAGGTCAAAAACAGTCGTAAGAACATCTGATACAAGGTACTTTGTTGATCCTTCGATTGCCACAGCTGCACTGGGTATTTATCCTAAAGATTTAATGAATGACCTGAATACGTTTGGGCTCATGTTTGAAACTATGTGTATAAGGGATCTGAGGATATATGCTGATGCACTCGGAGGACAGCTTTATCATTACAGAGATAAGAGCGGGCTGGAGTGTGATGCGGTTATTCATCTGAATAATGGCGATTATGGCCTTATAGAGATCAAGCTTGGCGGAGATACATTGATAGAGCATGGAGCCAAGACATTGAAAGAACTTGCGGATAAGATCGATACTACCCGGATGCATGAACCTTCGTTTCTTATGGTGTTGTCTGGTACGGATAGTTATGCATATCAGCGAAAAGACGGAGTATATGTTGTGCCGATCGGATGTCTGAAAGATTAACCTGTTGGGTGATGTTTAAAAGTGATATTTCTGCAAAAAGGGCTTGCAAAAAACAGAAAATCATGTTGAAGTTACCTGGGAAAACAATCTTTTCAATTTCTTTATGAAAGTATCACCCAAATTATCGGCTGACTTGAAAAAACCTTTTGTCCTTGATAATCAGCAACGCGTGGACGATACGCCGATACATAAAGCAATCAGAGAAGCGTTTGTTAATATGATAATTCATTCAGATTATCTGTTGGATTCCGGACCGCTTAAGATACTCAAGAAACAGGATGAGTTTATATTTACAAACCCCGGAAGCTTAAAGCTTTCGGTCG
>JAFYAD010000204.1 GCA_017540915.1 Lachnospiraceae bacterium | reverse complement strand
TTAGGCTGCGCCTTGGCTATCTCCGCAAAGACCACCTTTGTGGTGTCCGGGCGGTTGAAAACTATAAATGCTATAGGTATGTTATATGACATGTTAATACTTACCCATTAATTTCTGTATCGCTCTCTGCGCCTTCGCCAGGATGTATCCCCGGCGGGCACGCATAAGCCGTGTTTTCATTTCTTTTTCAAGCTCCGGAGCGGGTTTTCCCAGCCCGTAAGCTTTAAGCGCCTCCGTAAGGCCTTCTGCTGCCGCATTGTCGTAAAAGGGCTGCAGGTCTTCCGGGCCGTAGGTGCCTCGGGCTTCATAAAGGGTGCTCAGGTCCTTGTAATGCCGTATATCGGACAGTTCCCTGCACTCCGGTGCCGTCAGCACTTCCACGTTGTAGCCTGTCATATTAAGGGCCGCATGCTGCAGCTCACTCATCTTGTTCCAGGATGAGCCTTCGCTCTGCATGTAGGCACCCATGCATTCCGGCAGATAGTACATCTTCCCGTACTTAAACAGCCAGAAGGTTATGTTGTTATCGTCAAAGTTCCGTGCCAGCGCGCCTGTGGGCGTATGCTGCGCGTATATGTTTCTAAACATCAGGGCGTTGGCCTGAAGGAACAGCAGCTTCCAGTACTGTGAAAGGCTGAACTTATGCTCCTTCTTCATACGCATCAGCTTATGCTTATCGCCGTTTTCATATACCATCCACAGATTGTGAGAGCACATGATGCAGTCGCTGTTGGCATCCAGTATATCTGCCATCTTCTGCAGGCGGTGCTTATCCGTATAATGATCGTCCCCGTCCAGGAAGCAGCAGTATTCCCCGCGGGCTTCCTTTAAGATGTTCAGTCTGTTGGCAGCTGCGCGGTGCACCGGATTATACTTAACTCCGGCCTCTCTGGGCATGGTAAATATCCTGATCTTTCCCGGATATTTATCGGCGTAGCTCTTAACTATCTCCACGGTCCTGTCTGCTGAGCCGTCATCGCCCACCAGCACCTCATAGTCAAAGCCGCATTCCTGCCCCAGCACGCTCTTTAAGGCCCGCTCTATCACGCCTTCCAGATCATAAGTTGTGATCAGCACACTGACCTTAATCTGCTCTGCCATAACGAGATATTATAGCATATATATGGGGAGAATGCCATAGGGGGATGGGATTACATTCAAATAAAAATGTATGTTTACAT
The DNA here is from genome assembly GCA_017540915.1 of Lachnospiraceae bacterium. The sequence continues at coordinate 1,973 of JAFYAD010000204.1, read as the reverse complement.
TCAAATAAAAAGCAATCAGATCTTCTTCGTACGAAATAGTTCTCATCTTTAATTCCTTAATATGAGTTTAACTCGATTTTAACTCGTGTTTTTTATTTTATCGAATTAAAATCAAGTTAAAACAGAGTTAGATACGAGTTATATCCCTGCTCTGTTCATTTTATTTGACTGCATTCCGCGTTTTCCTTATTGCGGTCAATAGCCTCAGTCGCTTTGCTTGACTGCATTCCACGTTTTTCTGATTGCAGTCACAACCTCAGGTTACTTTGTTTGACTGCATTCCGCGTTTTTCTGATTGCAGTCACAAACTCAGGTTGCTTCGCTTGACTGCATTCCACGTTTTTCCTATTGCAGTCACAATCTCAGGTTGCTTTCCTTGACTGCATTCCGCGTTTTTCTGATTGCAGTCACAAACTCAGGTTATTTTGTTTGACTGCATTCAGCATTTTTTTGATTGCGGTCATTCATAATGCGGATACTTACGTCAAATGCAACATCACTACATAGAATGGCTGAAAGCATTGCTATTTCGGATTCTGTAAAGACATATGGAAAATGCCCGCGCCCACCGTATTCGTCCTCACTTCTGGTTCCGTTTCTTCAATATTTGTTTTGCCAAAAAGTACCGTTTCTTCAGTTTTGCATTATTCACTTGAAAAAAAGTATAAAAAGGTATAAAACCATTAATTAACAGGAGTATACATATGCAGAATCCCTTTACCACAACATTCAGCAAGATACCGGATAACAGTTATATCCCTACTGAGCAAAGCAGGGAAATCATAAGCAATTTTGATTATGAAGATCCTTCAGAATCATTATACAAGATCACCGGTGTCCGCGGCTCCGGAAAAACAGTTCTTCTGGCAAAGATCGAAGAAGAATTCCTTTCTGCAGAAAGGGTCAGGGCCGGCTGGCTTGTCTACCGCATAAGTCCCAACAGGGATATGCTTCAGCAGCTATATACCATGTTAATAAATGATGGTTTTGGTAAGCCGGGTACAGTCTCCGATATCGGTGTTGCAATTGACGATATGCTCGCACAGGCAGATAAAAAGAAAAAGCGGATACTGATAGGGATCGATGAGGTTTCCAAGACTCCCGAAATGATCGTATTCGCCGCGGAATTCGGCAAATGGCTGCGTGCCGGCTCTAACACTGCGTTTTCGATCAGCAATCTAAGTACAGCTTTTTCCGGTTTATTCAAACCGACATTTTTATCAACAAAGATCCCCAAATTTATCCATCAATACAAAAAGAAGCCCCTCTCGGAGCTTCTTTTCTTCACGAAATCATAAGACCCAACATGGTCCGCATCGTTGAGAGGCGTGTTGGGTTCTGTTACAGATATTATATACCATCACTTAAAATATGACAACCTTAGGTTGCTTTGCTTGCCTGCAATCTGCGTTTTTCTGATTGCAGGCATTACTTTGCATGTTGGGCTTTATTTCATGAAGTAAAGATCACAGAATCAGACAGCAATAGTGTCTATCTTTAATCATTTTGACTATGCGCAGCTTTTATACCCATCTAATCTTTGATTATGCGCAGCTTTCTTCTTGGTCCGGGAAGAATTTTTTATTTTAAGTCGCGCTCTATTTCTTCAATAGACGGTAAAGTCCCTTTGAAATTTTCCGGCATAAGATCTGATAATTCATACTCGGATATTCCTACCGGGGCATTGGAGCTATTCACCGCATACTGTGCCAGTACATCATCCTTGTTTTTACATACAAGCAACCCCACTGTAGGGGCATCCCCTTCTTTCCGAAGAATACCATCAACAGCCGCTACATATGTACCTATCTGCCCCATATCTACGGGCTCAAATGCTCTGATCTTAACTTCTATCACAACATAGCAGTGAAGGGTAATGTTATAGAAGAGCATATCGATAAACTGCTCCGTATCCCCCACTTCCAATCGATACTCTCGTCCTACAAAAGCAAATCCTGTGCCCAGTTCCAACA
>JAFYAD010000203.1 GCA_017540915.1 Lachnospiraceae bacterium | reverse complement strand
CTTATAAAGTCGTACGAGAGTCTGGCACAGAGGAGAAAGTTCTTTGAGGCTCTCGACGAGACGGATCAGAGCAGGGTGGTGTATGACAAGGCGCTCACACAGTGCCTGTCCGATGTGAAGTCCGCAGCCCAGTTTATAGAAAACTACGATTATATCCTGAAGCCGAATACCCGCTATCTTATGGAGCTGTGCGCAGACGCCACATCGCTTTCGGAGAGGGTCTCTGAGCTGGTGGAGATGCTCATCAGGGTTGAGTCCATGGCGGATGACGTTGAAGTCGAAAAGCTGGATTACATGCTGGAGAGCTTTAAGACGGTGTTGGAGATGAAATAAAACATAGGTTTCATACGAAGAATAACCTGATAAGAAGGGAGATATAAAATGAGAAAAGAGAACAAAACACTGTTTATAGGTATTGCCGTGGCGGTCGTTCTGATATTTTGTGCCGCTGTAATATCAATAGTGTCATCAGTGTTTTCGGGTGGTGACGGAAAAGACGAGAACGGTGGTTACAGGTCAAGGTTCAACGATCAGACTCTGGAGCAGATGCTGACGAAAGTTACGGTTTCAGAGCTTCCGAAGTCAAAGGGCAGCGTGAATCTGACAACCGAGCTTTATGAAGAGCTCCCGGAGATCGATAAATATCCTCTGGCAGTGCAGGGCGACGGCGATATAGACATAGAAATCTTTACGTCCGGTGAAAAAGCAGGAAAAGGCAATGACAGCTGGCTCATCGACTGCGCCGAATCCTTTAACAGACAGAGGCTTACAACAGCAGGAGGCAAGAGAGTTTCCATCTCAGTCAGGAGCGTTAGTTCGGGACTGGCGGCTGATTACTGTATTTCCGCAAAGTATCTGCCGGACCTTTACACACCGTCCAATGTGCTGTTCGGAGATTATGCAGATGCGCAGGGCGCTGTCATTGAGCTTGTACAGGAGAGACTGGTAGGCAACACTGCGGGTCTTCTCATCAAGAAGGGCAGTTCTTATACCGATACAAAGGCTATAATCGACGCAGTTGTCAATAATGAAATAAACATAGGTTATACCAACCCGCAGACTTCCGCTACCGGTCTTAATCTTCTGATAGAGATCCTGAAGACATACGGCGGTATTGATAATGCGGATGCCGTTTCAAAATTTGAAACATTTAACAATAATATTCCTTTCGTGGCTTATACGACCCAGCAGATGAGAGATTCGGCCAGCGGCGGCAGCCTTGACGGAATGGTGACGGAGTATCAGGCTTATATCAACGACAATACTCTGACCAGCGTCTATGATTTTATTCCCTTCGGGCTGAGACATGATAATCCGGTATACGAGGTGGGAACACATACTCCCGAAGAGAAAGAAGCTATAGGCATAGTATTGGATTTCCTTTCCAACAAGGATTGCCAGAAGCTTGCCTCCGAGAAGGGCTTTAATGCCAATGATGATTACAAGGGTGATTATGTTTCCAACGGTGCAGAGGTAACGCAGGCCCTTAAGGTTTACAAGACTTCAAAAGACTCCGGAAAGAGCGTTGTGGCCGTGTTTGTGGCGGACTGCTCGGGCTCAATGGCAGGAAATGCCATCATCGAACTTCAGGATTCACTGTCAAACGGTATTAATTACATCAACGAAGGCAATTACATCGGTCTTGTGACCTATTCCACAGATGTTCAGATCGCTCTTCCCATAGCCCAGTTTGACCTGAATCAGAAGTCATACTTTCAGGGCGCTGTGGACAACATGGTAGCTAACGGCAACACATCTACCAACGAAGCGATCCTGGTAGCAGTGGATATGATAGAGAAGTTCCTGCAGACCAATCCTGATGCGAAGCCTATGATCTTTGTGCTGTCAGACGGTTATGCTAACGGATACTATGAGATAGAAGACATCGCGCATATAGTGATCGAGAGCAAGATCCCGATCTACACCATAGGCTACACTGATGATGCTGACAAAGAAAAGCTTGCCGAGCTTTCAGGCATCAACGAAGCTGCGACTATAAGCGCTGATTCGGACGACGTTATTTATAAGATAAAGAGCTTGTTTAACTCGCAGCTGTAAGCGCTGCCGTTTTTGACAAACGCTTTGCTATATGGTATATTGAAACGCATATAAAAACCGATACGGATTGGAGGCAAATATGGGGAAAAAGACTATATACAGAAGACTGATGGCTATGGTTGCCGTTATGGCAGTAGTGTTCACTACGGCGTTCGGCGTTTCGGTTCAGGCAGCGGAGACACAGACTTACACGGTTACCGGTAAATTCCACCAGACCGATGCCAGATCAATGTTAAAGAAGGTCAATAAGTTCAGGACCGGAAAAGAAGCATGGTATTATGACGAACAGGGCTCAAAGTTGAAATTTGACAGCCTGAAGAAATACACCTACGACTATGAGCTTGAAAAGATAGCTATGCAGAGAGCTATGGAGATATCGGTTTTATTCAGCCACACGAGACCGAACGGTGAGTCATGTTTTTCTCTCTATCCACAGTCAACGTACAACATGATAGGCGAAAATATTGCTATGGGTACAGGGTCTTATTTGACGGTTGATGCTGCATTTGAAATGTGGCAGGAGAACGATTACGGATACGAAGGACAGGGTCACCGCAGAAATATGCTGTCCGATGGTTTCAGCTGTATCGGTATTGCCTGCTTTGAGATCAACGGGGACAAATACTGGGTTCAGGAATTCGGAAATCCCAACAGCGGAGCAAAAAAGACAAAAGCCTGCAATAAGACTAAGACAAAAAAGATCAAATATGTAAAGCAGTAAAAGGTTTTGAAGATTTAATAGAACGGAGTTTCATGCTATGGGTCAGGCAAAAAGAGCCAGAAGCGGAATAGCTAATAATATCGGCATCAATTGGAAAGCCATTATGCAATGGCTTTCCTTTGCGTATATTACATACATCGTAGTAGTTTTTTGCCTTGTATGTCCCAAAGGTTACATAGAGTATGACATACTTAAGAGCAGGATGTTCTGGATCCCGTCTCTTGTGTTTGTTTTGTGTGAGGTGATCCTTTGGGCGGTTTCATTGGACAGACCGGATCATTTTAAGGTCGGTTACAGAGAAAAAAAAGACAAGATAGATTTTGTTATGTTTGCCATATTGGCGGTTTGGGCTGTCAGTACTCTCATAAGCTCGGATCGCACAATGGCTGTTTTTGGTGATAATTACAGATATCAGGGATTTCTGTATTTCGGACTCGCTCTTGCGGCTATGTTTTTGATGAGCCACATCGGAGGTTGGAATAAGGTCAGTACCGGCATACTCATGGTGGTACTGGCTGTTATTTATGTATGGCAGATGCTCAATTACTTCGGTATAGTCCCCTTTGACTGGCAGATGAACAGGCAGTATCCGTTACTGGTGGCTTGTCTTGCCAACATTGACCAGAATTCGGCCTTTGACGGAGTGGCGATAGCAGCGGGAACAGCGGCATTTGTTTTCTGTAAAAACAAGATCATCAAAATATTGTGGGGCGTGATCAATGTTTTATGCGTAATGGGAGCCATCACAACACGAAGCGACAGTTTCTTCCTCGGTCTGGCCATAGGAACGGTCATAATAGTCGGTTACAGTCTGAAACATGCGGAATACATACGCAGCACATCTGTCGCCATGGCATTGTATCTGGTGGGAATACTGCTGATCCGGTTTCTGGATTCGCGATACGGATACAGAGCTATTTTTTCAATCTACTATCAGAGTGCGGGCTCGACATTGATATGTTCGGAGCATACCATAAAAATACTGGCGTGCCTGGTGGTTGCGTTTGCTGTGATCTCTGTTTTTTATCCCATGCTTCCCAAAAAGGTGTTTAAGTTTGTTCATATTGCGTACCTTGTTTTGATGGGAGGCGGCGCAGCCGCTGCTGCAGTTTATTTTACAAAGCTCTACTTTTCGGAATCGCAGAGCGAATTGGCGCTGTTTGTAAGAGAGGCTTTTGCGTCCCGTGCGCCGATCTGGAAGTACTCATTTATAAATATGGGATATCAGGATACGGCACACCGTCTGTTCGGTGTCGGATTCGGTAATTTCAACCGCATTATGGACCGGTACAGTTCTGTGGTTTATACCATAAGGGAGTATGCCGAGCTTGCCGATGCACATAATCTTTTTATAGACATGTATGTTGCTACCGGTATAGTGGGAGCTGTCGCGTGGATCGTTTTGCTGATATGTATCATAATAAAACTCAGAAGAGCTGCATCTCATTATCCCTGGGCTATGGTGGGTGTGATGCTGATGGCCGGTTTTATCACAACCGGTCTTGTAAATACCAGTCTTATCATCGTAACACCCTGGGTGTACATCGGAGTCGGGGCTATGCTGTATCAGGTGAGACTCAATGACAGAACGGACTCCGGGATTGAGACTGTTGAAGAAAAAAACGAAGAGTCGGTAACGGAAAAAGCCGGTATCGATAAGATGGAGTGGGCGGAGGTAAAACCCCAAAAGAGCAGTAAGTCCAAGGCTGGAAAGAGAAGAAAAAGATAAGCATTAATCTATACAAAGAAGGAAACATATCATGGGTCAGGCGAAGATTAAGGGATCAAAAACAAGCGCAAAGAGTACAGGTACCGGCAAAAAGATTACCGGAAAGACAGGCAAGTGGACGGGATATACACAGTGGTTTTGCTCTCTGTTTTTGATGTATATGTCAGTCATATATGTGCTGGTGTGTTACAAAGGGTACGTACAATACGATGTATATAAGCGTAACATCCTGCTGGCCGGAGGTCTTGTGTTTGTAGTCGGTGCAGTGATGATGTGGTTTATGTGTCTGGAGGACAGGGTTCATCCGCACTTTGATTACAGCCTTAACGTCAATAAGATCGACTTTTTGATATACTGTGTTTTTCTGGTGTGGGGAGTGAGCTTCCTGCTCTGTGATGATAAAAACAGCGGATTCTGGGGAGACACATACCGGATGACGGGATTGTCGTTTATCGGTATTTCAATGCTGATCCTGTTTCTGATGAGTTATCTCAGCGATTGGAAAAAGATCAATACATACGTATGCATGTGTGTATTGGCGATAGTGTTTGTATGGCAGCTTTTAAATCTTTTCGGTGTATGTCCCGGAAACTGGCAGTTTGACGGCACATATCCGAATCTTGTGGCATGTCTTGCAAATATAGACCAGAACGGTATGTTTGACGGTATAGCCATCGGTGTGCTGACAGCTGCATTTGTTTTCACGGATACGGATGAGCATAAAAAGGAGAAGATTGTTTTCGGTGCTTTGATAGTGCTCTGCATGGCAGCAGGCATCTCTGTCAGGTCTGATACGTTCTTTTTCGGAGTTGCTGCCTCTGCGCTGATCATGGTGGGTTACACCATAAGGCACAGGGAATATATGTTCTCCAATGCGTTAGCTATGTCGCTGTATTATGTGGGCATCATATTCATGCTGGTACTGGGTTCTGTTTTCGAATCGAGCCTCGGACTTTCGTTTATGGAAAGCAGCGGCGCAGGATTTATATATCAGATCCCGTCGCTGATCGCTCTTGGCGTTATGGTCATAGCGTATCTCATTTTATCGTTTTATTCGTCAAAGGCGCCGGAAAAGCTGTTAAAAATCTTGCATGTAGTGTATATAGCCCTGATCATAGTGGTATTGGCAGCAGGTGCGGTGGCTGTGGCGGTCCTGTACAACTCACATTCGCAAAATGAGCTGGTGCTGACATTAGTCGGCGGTTTCAAAAGCCGTTTTGAGATCATAGACATAACATGGGATACATTTGTGGCACAGGATATAGTCACAAAGATGTTCGGAGTCGGATTCAACAATTACAGCAGAGTAATATATACGGTTCGTCCCGATACTTTGGAACTGATGGACGGAAATATATTGGCGGATTCACATAATGTGTTCTTTGACATGCTGTTAGCGCATGGTATCGTGGGAAATATGGCATATTTTTCTTTCCTGATCGCCTGCCTTACGGAAATGCGAAAAGCTGCATCAAAAAATCCCTTTATCATGATAGGTATTCTGGTGATAGCGGGATATCTTGCGACCGGTCTCATTAACTCCAATTTGATCGTAGTGACACCTTGTGTTCTGACAGCGATAGGTGTGGTGCTGAAAAAGGTCAGGGAAATAAATGTTGAAGCTTAGCAGGTGCTGTTATGATAAGGATAGTTAAAAAATTCAGATCAATACTGACCCGCGGACAAAAACTCCGGATCCTGGTAATAGTACTCCTGATGCTGATCGGAGGTTTTTTGGAGACTGTCGGAGTGTCCCTGATCGTTCCGCTTTTGACTGCAATGTTGAAAGAGGACTTTTTCAACACTAACCGGTATGCGGTATTGGTCTGTGATATTTTCGGTCTGCAGACACAGAATACTTTTATGATGTTCATGCTGCTGTCCCTGATCGCTATATTTATCATAAAGGATGCATTTTTGTTTTTTGAATACTATGTTCAGACCCGTTTTATCTGCAATAACAGGCTGGCATCACAGGAGCGGATGATGCGGGTATACATGAACAGACCGTATGAGTTTTATTTGAATTCCAGCACCGGTGAGATAATGCGTGTCATCTTAAATGATGTTTCCGGAACTTTTACACTGCTCACCACAGTGCTGTCTTTTTTTACGGAAGCTATAGTGAGTGTGGCGCTGATCATCGCAATATTCGTTATAGATGCTGTTATGGCGGCTATAACGACAGCGGTGTTACTGGTGGAACTGGGGATTATCTATGTTGTGATAAAACCTGTCATGAGAAATGCGAGCCTCAAGCTCATGAAGGCCAACTCCAGCGCAAACAAGTGGATACTACAGGGACTGAACGGCATCAAGGATGTAAAGGTCAGCACGAAGGAAGATTTCTTTGTGGACAGGTATCTTTTCTACGCAAGACGCGGTGTTTCTGCGGAAAAGCGCACAACGGTATTCAGTAATGCCCCCAGGCTTATCATCGAGGCTGTGACCATAGCTGCGATGTTAGGGCTGGTGATCATAGAGATGCTGATGGGAAAACAGATAGCTGATCTGATGCCACAGCTTTCCGCATTCGGTGTTGCGGCAGTAAGACTCCTGCCCTCCACCAACAGGATCAGCACCAGCCTCAGTATGGCGGCATCCGGAGAGCCCTTTTTGGACAGCATGATAAAGAACCTCAAAACCGTGGATGAGATGGAATGTTCGGACAGGGCGCTTGAGGAAGAGAATGCTGTATCATCGGGAAAAGGCAGATCCGGCTCACACAATGTAAGATCGGGTACGGCTGACAATAAAACGGCCGGATCCGGAAAATCAGGCAATCTGACACTGAACGAAAAATGTGAGCTTAAAGATATAACTTACAGTTATCCGGGTTCCGAAAAAAACGTTTTGGAAAATGCCAGTATGGTAATCCCGGTAGGAAGTTCCGTGGGCATCGTGGGAACCAGCGGAGCGGGAAAAACCACAGCTGTGGATATCCTGCTGGGGCTTTTG
>JAFYAD010000202.1 GCA_017540915.1 Lachnospiraceae bacterium | reverse complement strand
TTTTCTTCTTCATGGGTCTTTGTTACTTTCATACTAACGAACGCAGCTACATATTTTTGAAATAGACAATGTTGTGATGCGTTCGTTAGTAGGAGGTATCGGCAGATGGCATTTTTTGCCGGTATGAATTGCCGATGGGCAATACTAAATGAAAGGACGAAGAGAACATGAAGGAAAAAAGAAATCTGCTGACAGGGGTAGGGATGATCGGTGTTTTTGCACTATGGACTATTTTGATCCAGTGCGTCGATGTGCAGGCTGTGGGGCAGAATGGATCGAGGATCGGGTTTGCTGATTTTAATGTATGGTTCCATCAGTTGACCGGCGTTCACATATGTTTGTGAAGACGGTTATCGATGCAGATGACGGAAGAACGGTATCTGTATTAACGATGGGACCAATCAGCATCATCCCGGAGCTGAAGCGCAAGGGTTATGGAAAGGCTTTGCTGGATTACTCTTTGGAGAAAGCGGCAGAAATGGGCTTCGGGGCTGTTTTGTTTGAAGGAAACATTGACTTTTATGGTAAAAGTGGTTTTACCTATGCCAGAGAGTTTGGCATCCGGTATCATGACCTGCCGGAAGATGCAGATTCTTCTTTCTTCCTCTGCAAGGAACTGATTCCGGGATATCTGGATGATGTGACCGGGGTGTATCAGACTCCGCAGGGGTATTATGTGGATGATTCTGACGTAGAAGAGTTCGACAAAGAATTTGGGCAGGAGCCGCATTGTCCTTTCTGGCGATCCTTGCAGTTGATATCGGTGTAAGGACGATCGGTTATGGCTTGGATGTTCATACCGCAAATGAACTGAATGAGCTTATCCGAAAGAAGCGTTCAGAACAAAGGAAAAGAGAAATGGAGAAGGAAAGCCATGATGGCTGAAAATAAATTATTCGGATCAGCAGAGTTTTATAAGAAAGCTGACCGATAGGAACGGTGGCTTAGGAATCTGACAGTGGAGGCTTAAATTGGGTACACATGATATCTTGCTGACAATTCAATATATAACGGTAAGTGTACTGTTCGCAGAGATATGGATCGTGTTTTTGGGATGGAAGAATTCGGTTCATTCCTACCTGTTTTTATCCTGTGTCGCAACTTTTGTAAGCAATATCGGGTATCTTTTTGAAATGAAAGCACAGACGGGGGAGGCATACCTTACGGCACTTAAGCTGTCTTATGCGGGAAGGGTATGGATCACCTTTGCCTTGTTTTTATTTGCTGCAAAAATGTGTAGAATCAGGCTCCCCAAATGGGTGGTAGCAGCTCTTGCATTGCTACATACAGGCATATATGCCACTGTATTGATGATAGGAAAAAACAGCCTGTATTATTCGTCTTACCAATTTACAAGGGAAGTATCACTTTCTGTTTTTACACATACAAACGGTGTGATGCACGACCTTTTGATGTGTATGAATGGGATATTTGCCTGCCTGGGGATGTGGTGGCTGATCAGGGAATACCGCAGGGAGAAAGGTGGAAAAGCCAGATCACGATACCTTTGTCTGATCATGTCTTATGGTGTGCAGATACTGTCTTTTATAATGGAGATTTCAGGAGTTTTAGGTATATCAAGGTTTTACGATCTGACCATGCCGGGAGCACTACTCGGAACCGTATTTCTGCTGATCGGTATTTTAGGCTTTAACCTTATGGGAACAAAGGAGATCGCGAGGGATTTTGTAATCGACAGGATATCCGAGGGGATCATCGCAGTGGATAATGATGGCAGGATTCAGTATTACAATGAGCCTGTCACGAGACTTTATCCGGAATTTGATCACTTTTTCGGGAAGAATGAGACCTCAGAGAAGTTCTCACATAAAAAGGAAGCAGAGCTGTCGGAGCCTGAGGCTCTCATGCGGCGTATCCGTACTCCTTATGATATTGTCTCTGAAATTAGCGAGGCGGTTCGGACGGATAAGACGATCTGTATCGGCGAGCGTGTCTATACACCCGAAGAAAATGCGTTGGAGTTTCAGGGTGAAAGCTACGGAAAGCTTTATGTGCTTGTGGATGATACACAGCATTATCTCTACATGGAGGAAATCCAAAAACAGCGGGATATTGCAGACCGGGCAAATGAGGCAAAGAGCCGTTTCCTTGCCAGTATGTCCCATGAGATCCGAACGCCCATCAACGCAGTAATCGGAATGGATGAGATGATCCTGCGTGAATCGAATGAAAAGGGAATCCGTGCGTATGCGGCAGATATCATGTCAGCGGGGAAAACCTTGCTCTCGCTGATCAATGACATCCTTGATCTTTCAAAGGTGGAAGAGGGCAAGATGGATATCATTCCTGTGCAGTACGACCTGTCCTCTCTTATCAACGATCTTGTGAATGTGATAAGAAGCCGGGCAGAGAAAAAAGGCTTGAAGTTCAATGTCAGCGTGGAGCGGCAGATTCCGTATCTGCTTGTCGGGGACGAGATCCGTATCAGGCAGTGCGTGATGAACCTGCTTACCAACGCCGTGAAATATACTGAAACAGGAGAGGTAAATCTGTCGGTTTTTGCAGAAAAGACGGACGAATCGCATATCAGTCTTTGCTTTACCGTTCTCGATACCGGTATCGGCATGAAAGAGGAAGATATGGAAAATCTTTTCTCACCGTATAAACGCATCGAGGAAAAGAGAAACCGTGCCATAGAGGGAACAGGTCTCGGCATGAGCATCACAAGACAGATCCTTGCACTGATGGGAAGCGAACTTAAAGTGCATAGTGAATATGGCAAGGGCTCTGAATTTTCTTTTGCCGTGGGGCAGGAAGTCGCAAAATGGGATGAGATTGGGGATATCACGGCGAGATTAAATGATCTATCTTCAGGTACACATGAATACAGGGAGCTTTTCCATGCGCCGAAAGCGAGGATCCTGGTGGTGGACGATACAGAGATGAACCTTACGGTCATGAAGAGCCTACTGAAGCGGACACTCGTCAGGGTCGATACCGCCATGTCCGGTAAGGACGCTGTACAGATGTGCGATGATACGCCCTATGACATCCTCTTTATTGACCACATGATGCCGGATATGGATGGAATCGAGACGTTAAAGGCAATCCGTTCATCGGGAATGAGTAAGGATGCGCCTTCGGTGGCTCTGACGGCAAATGCCGTATCGGGTGCAAGGGAGATGTATCTTGCGGCGGGCTTTACGAATTACCTTTCTAAGCCGGTCGATGGAGAAAAGCTGGAAAGATTGTTGAAAAGCATGTTGCCGTCTGAGAAGGTAGCGTCTGCGGATGACGGTGCGGAGTTGGGAGACCATAGCACTGAGAAGTCCCCTGATGAAGAAAAGAATGATGGATGGTGGGAGCGCCTTGCATCCATGGATGAGATAGACGCTCAGGCGGGGCTTAAGAACTGCGGCTCCGAGGAGGGATACCGTTCCGTCCTGTCAGTCTTTCATCAAACTGCGGAGGATAAGGCGGATGAGATAGAAAGGTTCTATCAAGAAGGCAATATGGAAAGCTATACCATCAAGGTTCATGCGCTGAAGAGTTCCGCCCGTATCATAGGGGCAGGAGTTCTGTCAGAGCTGGCAAGGGCGCTTGAAGATGCGGGGAAGAACGGAGACAATGCATTTATAGAGGATCATACGGATGAGCTCCTTAAAATGTACCGTTCATTAAATGACAGATTGTCGTGGCTTGACAGTTCAGACGAAGAACTGCCTGAAATCTGTGAGGACGCACTTCGGGAAGCATACCAGACGATCATCGAGATCGCCGGAAGCTATGACTATGGTCTGATGGACGATATATTAAAGCGTCTGCGTGGATACAGACTCCCTCCGTCAGACAGGGAAAAGCTCTCCGACATTACAAAAATGCTGACGGAGCTTGACTGGGATGGAATCATGAAAAAGGCAGGTGAGGCACTATGAAAGATACTTTTTTTAAGAAAATTTCCCTTATCGGAAATGCGATAAGAATGGGGCTTGCTATGGTGCTGCCGGTCCTGTTTATAGGCAGTATGACGGTTCTTTTGAATGGATTTCCTTTGCGGGCATATCAGGATTTTTTAGATACCTTTTTGGGCGGAGCGCTTCGGAGCATTTTACTGATCCTGCAGGTGACAACGGTGGGGGCGCTTGCCATTTATATGACGATCGCTCTTAACATAAGTTATATGGAACAGACAGAGGAAGGCGGACATGTGGTATCGAGGCTCGGAAGTCTTCTCGCCTGCCTTGTCGGGTTCTTTATTCTTTTGGGTTTTTTTACAGGTGAGCCGGATTTCTCCCTGCTCAGCGGTCAGGGAGTTTTCAGTGCTCTTTTATCCGGTATCATTGGCTCGATGCTTTATAAGAAATTTGAAGCTGCATTTAAGGCCGGAAAGCATAGCTTTGTGGATGGGGCGGACTCTGCCTTTAATGCGGCACTTTTGGTTATCAATCCTTTTTTCGCGACTATCGTGAGCTTTGCTGTTGGAAATTATCTTATCACGGTAGTTTCAGGCGCCGCAAGCGTGCAGCATCTCTTTATGAGAGTGGTGGACGCGGCATTCTTACGGATGCACAGGTCGTATATAAGTGGACTTTTATTTACCGCTCTTATCAGTATTATGTGGTGGTTTGGCATTCATGGTAATAACGTGTTAAATCAGGTTGCGGAGGATATGTTTACAGAGATCATTCCGGGAGAGATCGTTTCCAAAAGCTTTATGGATACCTTCGTTATCATGGGCGGTACGGGATGCGTGATCGGGCTTCTCATTTCCATGATGATCTTCGGAAGGCGTAGCTCCACTAAAAAGCTTTCTCGCATGGCTTTTGTGCCGTGTATCTTTAATATATCGGAGCTTTTGGTCTTTGGCTTTCCGGTGATCTATAACCCGCTTATGGTGATTCCGTTTATCCTGTCTCCGGTGCTGTGCTATACAAGCGCGTATTTGCTTACAGCAGTCGGATTTTTGCCGGAGGTTTCCTCTACGGTGATATGGACCACACCGCCGCTTTTGAGCGGATATATTGCTACGGGATCTGTGCGGGGGATCATTGTCCAGCTTATCAATATTGCAATCTCCACAGCCTGTTATGCGCCATTTGTAATCCGGTATGAGAGGCATTCTTTGGATGAGAGTGCCACCTCGATGGACCA
>JAFYAD010000201.1 GCA_017540915.1 Lachnospiraceae bacterium | reverse complement strand
CTCATTCAGAATGGAGATAGGAGATCTAGTGGACTCAGAGATCATGCAGCTGTATCCGTATTCATTTGTCAGAGAGATGTGTTCTGCCGTGACTTCGAATATGCAGGCAGATGCCAATGATGCACAGATAGGTATCGGAGACAGTGCTTCGGCACCGGCGCCTGCTCCGGAACCCGCGCCGGCAGCTTCACCCATGGGTAATCCAATGGGAGCGCCTCAGCAGGGACAGATGTATCAGGCAGGGCCTTATCCCGCAGGACCTTACCAGGGACAGCCTTATCCGGCTCCCACGATGATGGATCCCTCAATGTACGGTCAGCCCGTACAGGTTCAGCCGGCACAGTTTACCCCCTTCACCGGTGATTTTGCCGCAAACTTTGCAAAGGAAAACATCGATCTCATCATGGATGTTCCCTTGGAGGTCACCGTGGAATTGGGCAGGACCAGCAAATCCATCCAGGAGATCCTGGATTTCACACCGGGTACCATTGTGGAGCTTAATAAAATCGCCGGTGAGCCTATCGACATTCTGGTGAACGGTAAATATGTCGCCAAGGGCGAGGTTGTGGTCATTGAGGAAAGCTTCGGTGTACGTATCACAGAGATCGTAAAATGATAATGAACAGTATTTTGTTAACAGGCGGTGCCTACAACAGCATATTTGAATTCATAACCGTGTCCGTTATTTTTATATTTGTGCTGGTATTGTGTTATTTTACCACCAGATGGATCGCGGGATATGAAAAGACCAGGACGATCAGGCAGAACCTGGAGATCAAGGAGAGCATCCGTCTGGGCAATAACAGGACGATTGCCATTATAAGAGCCGGCGTGGATAAATATCTTGTGGTCGGTTTCGGAAAGGATGAGATAAGCCTCTTAGCCACGCTTACAGGTGATGATATCATAGAATATGACAGCAGTATGAGCACTGAAACCGCAACGTCGGTCTATGGCAGAGCCTTTAAGGATGTGCTGGACAGAATAAAAAACAGAGGCAATATCGAAAAAGATGAAGAAGTCGGAACAAAGGACAGGTCATAAAAGAAAATACATCATGCTATGCAGTCTGGTAATGGGAGCCATATTTTTATCTATGGCTCTTTTACTGTCTTTTTCGGAGGTTGCATACGCTTCCCAGCCGTCCATTGGTATCGACACTGACAGGGACGGTGTTGTGAGGGATGCAATGGAGGATGCCAGGAGCACCTTTTCACTGTATTATGACAACGGTGAGGGCGGTCTGTCAACGTCTGTGCGTATCCTCATCGTATTGACGGTTCTGTCTCTGGTTCCGTCCATAGTCGTGATGCTGACAAGCTTTACCAGGATAGTGGTTGTACTGCATTTTGTGAGGGCGGCCATGGGTACCCAGACTTCACCGCCTAACCAGGTGCTGGTGGGGCTGGCACTGTTTTTGACATTGTTTATCATGTCCCCCGTTATGACCAGGATCAATGAGGAAGCCATAAAGCCCTTTGATGCAGGTGACATAACCCAGGAAGAGGCATTTGAGGCTGCGGCGCAGCCTATAAGGGAATTCATGTATCCCCAGACCAAGACAAAAGATATCGATATGTTCTGCGATATTGCAAATGTGACATACGATGATATTGATGAGATACCGATGACAGTACTGATACCGAGCTTTATGGTATCGGAACTCAGAACTGCGTTCATCATAGGCTTTTTGATATATATTCCATTTATCGTAATAGACATGGTAGTATCCAGCGTGCTCATGTCAATGGGTATGATGATGCTGCCGCCCACCACCATATCAATGCCGTTTAAGATTTTGTTATTTGTACTGGCGGACGGATGGAATCTGGTGATCGGAAGTCTTGTGAAGACATTTTACTGACAGGACGGGGAGAGCTGTATGCTATCCTTTTTACGGTTGCGGGGCTTTGGGGACTCTGATATGAGGTGTTAACAGATGATTACAGAAGGACAGATACTGGATATTTCAAGAGAGGCATATTACACTATCATCATGACGGCTCTGCCGCCGCTATTGGTGTCACTTATCATCGGTCTCATTGTCAGTATATTTCAGACAGTGACATCAATACAGGAGCAGACACTGACCTTTGTGCCAAAGATAATTGCCGTATTCCTGTGCCTGATGCTGCTTGGATCATGGATGTTAGGCAATATGTCCGATTACATGATAAATCTGTGGCAGGATTTCAGCTTATATATCTGAGCATTCGGGGTGAGAAATGCTGGAATTTAACTTCTCTCTGGTTAATTTTGAATATTTCCTGCTGATCCTTATGAGAGTTGCTTCATTTTTTGCGGTGGCGCCGTTTTTCAGGCTGCAGGGTGTTCCCGTGCGGACGAAGGTGGGGATATCTGCCGTGATTTCGCTGCTGATCTATGTGCACATTCCGAAGACGGGATTGGAGTACGGCGGAGAGATGGAATACGGAGTCATAGCCGGCAAGGAGGTCCTGACAGGGCTTTGTCTGGGCTTTTCGCTATATATCTGTGATGCCATTGTAACTTTTGCGGGTCATCTCATCGATCTTTATATGGGTTTTTCCATGGCGCAGGAATACAATCCCATGACCCAGTCGGAAAACTCCGTTACCGGTACCATGTATGATAACCTCATAATGCTGATGTTACTGTCTGGAGGAATGTATCAGTATGTTGTAAGAGCCGTTATAGATGTTTTTGAGCTGATACCCGTGGCAGGTACCCACTTTTACTGGGATGGTCTGATGTCAGCATTTCTGGGCTATCTGACCAACCTTTTTATACTGGGGTTCAGGATCAGTCTGCCGATCTTTTCATGCATGCTGGTGCTCAATTCGGTTTTGGGTATCATGGCCAAGGTTGCGCCGCAGATGAACATGTTTGCGGTAGGTATGCAGATCAAGATAGTGACCGGACTTATCGTTATAATGCTGACAATTTTTTTACTGCCAAAGGTTACGGATATGCTGACAGGTGAGATGAAGGAAATGCTGGTCTCGGTAATAAAAGCAATGCTGCCTGTCGAATGAATTTATGATGATATGAATACAGCAGATACCGGTGATATAAAGACATTATTTATACTGGACCTGCAGTTTTTCGCAAAGGACGGTCCCGGAGGTGAGAAAACCGAGGAGCCTACCAGCAAAAAGCTGAGTGATGCAAGGAGCGAAGGGCAGGTCGCCAAGAGCAGGGAGATACCCATGGCGGCGTCTCTGCTGGGGCTTTTCATATCTTTAAGAGCCCTGGGGACTTTTCTGGGAAATAACATGACAGGTATTTTTTCGGCGGTATACGGCAATATTGCGGATACTGCCAATGCGAAGGAGTTCACTGAGGTGACTGCCATGTATTATCTTCGCTATGCGTCGGGGCGGGTGATAATGATAGGTCTGCCCTTCCTGATAATGGGATTCGTTATAGCGTTTTTGTCGGATCTTTTGCAGGTCAAATGGAAGGTCACCACAAAGCCGTTGCAGCCCAAGCTTGACAAGTTTAACCCGATAAACGGCTTCAAGCGTATTTTCTCCATGAATACGCTGTTTGAACTTTTCAAGTCCATCGTGAAGGTAGTACTGATATTTGTGGTAGCCTTCACTATGATAAGGGAACGGATAGCGGAAATCTTTATTTTATACGATCTTTCACTTAATCAGGCTATTGCGGATACCTGTAATCTGGTGATAGATGTGGGGATCCGTATCAGCCTGATCTATGCCATCATAGCAGTGGTCGATTTCATATATCAGCGCAAAAAGTTCCATGATGATATGATGATGACCAAACAGGAGATCAAGGACGAGATGAAGAACTCCGAAGGAGATCCCCATATAAAAGGACAGCAGCGCCAGAGGATGCAGCAGGCCAGCAGAAGGCGTATGATGCAAAATGTTCCGAAAGCCGATGTTGTCATCACGAATCCCACGCATTATGCCGTTGCGCTCAAATACGAGGGAAGACCTGCGGACGGAAGCGAGGCTGCGCCGAAGGTCACGGCTAAGGGCGCGGATTACGTGGCACAGAAGATAAAGGAGATCGCCAGGGAGAACGGAGTAGAGATCGTTGAAAACAAACCGCTGGCTCGTATGCTCTACGCCAATATAGCAGTTGATCAGGCCATAACACCCGATCTTTACGAGGCGGTTGCCGAGATACTGGCTTACGTTTACGCCAAGAATAACAAACTTCCGCAGGGAAGCGTGAAATAGTATGAAATAAAACCTTAAGGAAGGAGGGATTGGGAGATGAGTTTCCTGAAGAGACTTAATATAGCCGATTATGGCGTGGCCATATATCTTATGGCTGCTATTATGTTCTTTATCATTCCCATCCCGAGTTTCATGCTGGATATTTTGCTGGGCATCAATATCTCCATAGCTTTGGTCATATTGTTTAACTGCCTTTTTGCAAAAGAGGTTTTGGAGATGTCATTTTTTCCGACGCTTCTTTTGTTTACCACCATATTCAGGATCTCTCTGAACGTATCTTCCACAAGACTGATACTCACCACCGGTGACCCCGGAAACGTTGTGCGTACTTTCGGAGGATTCGTGGGCGGCGGTGATCTTGTGATCGGCGCCATCATATTTATAGTTCTGATCATAGTGCAGTTTGTGGTTATCAACAAAGGTTCCGAGCGTGTATCGGAGGTTACTGCCAGATTTACGCTGGATGCCATGCCCGGTAAACAGATGGCTATTGATGCAGACCTTAACACCGGTGCCATCGATGATGCCGAAGCCAAGCGCAGGCGAGACAAGATCCAGGAGGAGTCATCCTTCTTTGGATCCATGGACGGTGCTACCAAGTACGTAAAAGGAGATGCCACAGCCGGTCTCATCATCACAGCCATAAACCTGGTGGGCGGTACCGTAATGGGTGTCATCAGAGGCATGGAAGTGGTTCCGGCTATACAGGAATTCGGTCTTCTCACGATAGGTGACGGCCTTTGCTCCCAGATACCTTCACTGGTTATATCTTTGGCGACAGGTATCCTGGTCACAAAAGCGTCCAAGGAAGCGGATTTCTCGAAGGTACTGATAAAACAGCTTTTCGGTGTTCCGAAGGTGTTGTTTATGGTTGGCGCGGCGCTCATATTCCTGGGAGTTACCACACCTCTTAGGTTCGTTATATTTGCCGGACTCGGCACGGTGTTCATACTGGCAGGCCGCAGCATGAGCACGGATCTTGCCGTTGAAAAGATAGAGGAGGAGACCGCCACCGCAGAGACGGAGGCAGAGGAGATCAGACGTCCCGAGAACGTGGTATCCCTTTTGAACGTGGATCCCATAAAACTGGAGTTCGGTTACGGTATCATCCCCCTTGCCGATGTCAATCAGGGAGGAGACCTTCTGGATCGTGTGGTCATGATCCGTAGACAGATAGCTCTCGAACTTGGTACTGTGGTCCCCATCATAAGACTCAGGGATAATATCCAGCTCAATCCCAACCAGTATGTCATCAAGATAAAAGATATGCAGGTGGCGCAGGGCGAGATAATGTTCGACCACTATATGGCCATGGATCCGGGATTTGTGGAGGAACCTATAACAGGTATACCAACCCAGGAACCTTCATTCGGACTTGATGCATTGTGGATCACCGAGAGTCAGAGGGAGCGCGCGGAGAGCCTTGGATATACGGTTGTGGATCCGCCTTCCATCATCGCAACCCACCTGACAGCGGTTATCAGGAGAAATATTGCCGACCTTCTGACACGGCAGGATGTACAGAATCTTGTGGACACTATCAAGGAGACAAATCATGTTCTGGTTGATGAGCTTGTACCGAAGCTTTTGGGTATAGGCGAGATCCAGAAGGTTTTACAGAATCTTTTGAGAGAGGGGATTTCCATAAGGGATCTTCTGACCATATTCGAAACCCTGGCCGACAGGGCGGTGGTCACCAGAGATACTGATGTTTTGACGGAATATGTAAGACAGAATCTTAAGCGTGCCACCTCCAACAAATACTTCGTTCAATCGGGAGATGCCACCAATGTCATAACTCTCGATCCCAAGATAGAGCAGGAGATCATGGCATCTGTCAAGCAGTCCGAGCAGGGAGCGTATATCGCTCTTGATCCGGAACGCACTAAAGCCATTATCGATGCTACAGGGGAGCAGATCAAAAAGATGGAGGATCTCGGAGAGAACGCCATCATCATCACAAGCCCTATTGTGAGAATGTACTACAAGAGCATTACAAAGGATTATTACCCGGATCTTATCGTAATATCATACAACGAGGTTGATTCGGATGTTTCATTACAGTCAGTTGGGATGGTGACCTGCTAAATGACCATAAACAAGTTTCAGGGAAAAACTGAAGAGGAAGCGATCGCTCTTGCAAAGGAGAAAATGGGGCAGGATGTTTTGATCATGAGCACCAGGGTGGTGAAGCCGAAGGGACTTTTCGGTTTTTTAAAGACCAGCATGTACGAGGTCACGGCTGCTTTGGATGAGAGAAATACTGCTGTTTCTGCCGCTGTCACGCCGAGGACAGTGTCAAAACCGTCTGAGATTGCTGTAAAAGAAGGAACCATAGATCTTTCCGCGGATGAGGAGCTGTCATTGAATGATCTTCATGATACGGCCTATAAGCCTGCGGAGAGCATCACATACACCAATAAGAGGAAGGCAGACACGGCAAAGACGGAGGTTTTAACGGGGCAAAAAACAGTCACGGACAAGGTTCCCACTCATTCGCAGAATGACATAATGTCTGAAACGGATTATATTGAGGAAAGGCTCGGAAACCTTCAGAATCTTTTGGAACAGACTCTGGCTGAGGATTCCAGACAGAAACCCAAAAATGAAACTTTTACGGGATATGACCACAAATTCACGGAAGACAACGGTTTGCGCGAGGGTGAAAACCCTGCGTTCATCAAGACTTTGTACAGGATATTGCTAAACAATGAGGTTGACGAGCGCTATATCAACAAGCTTCTGGACGATCTCATGAAGGTCATAAGGGGAAGCTCATCAATAGACCATATCTTGTCCAATGTATATCAGAAGATGGTACTCAACTTTGGTGATACCAGGGAGATAGAGACCGAAGGCAAAAAGCCGAAGATCGTATTTTTTATAGGACCTACGGGTGTCGGTAAGACCACGACCATAGCTAAGATCGCATCCCGATATAAAGTCGGCGAGGGAAAGAGCGTGGCATTTCTGTCGGCGGATACATACAGGATAGCTGCAGCGGACCAGCTGAAGACATATGCCAATATCCTGGAAGCGCCGCTGAACATTATCTATAAGCCGGAAGAGCTGTATGTAGCCATAGAGGAATTCAGAAACTATGACATGATCTTCGTGGATACGGCAGGTTTTTCACACAAGAACACATCCCAAAAGGAAGATACGGCGGAACTCATTAAAAATGTGCCCGCCGGTTTGGATGTGACAGTGTATCTTGTGCTGTCACTGGTCACCAAATACAGGGATCTTAAGGAAATATGCGATACATACAGGCAGATATCCGATTACTCGCTGATATTTACCAAACTCGATGAGACCGATGTCTACGGAAATCTTTACAATATCAGCCAGTATACCGGTTCATCGATTTCCTATGTCACAAACGGACAGAATGTTCCTGACGACATTTCCGTGTTCGATACGCAGGCAACGGTAAAAGCGCTGCTCGGCGGTGATAACGGAGGTGAGTAATATGGATCAGGCTTCCAATCTGAGAAACATCATCAAACAGCGGAATGCTGCGAATGCAAATGCAGTTGCCAATACTGCGGATCCGGCATCCGGGCATGCCAGGGTCATTACTGTCACCAGCGGGAAAGGCGGTGTGGGAAAATCCAATACCACAGTAAACCTTGCGGTACAGTTTTCTAAGAAGGGAAAGAAAGTCATCATCTTTGATGCAGACATAGGGCTTGCCAACGTGGAGGTTATGTTCGGAGCCATACCTTCCCACATTCTCTCGGATGTCATATTCAGAGGTATGAGTATAAAGGACGTTATAACTCCGGGCCCTTTGGATATCGGTTTTATATCCGGAGGTTCAGGCGTTGTGGGGCTTTCCAATATATCAAAAGATCAGGTGATCTATCTGGTGAAAAATCTGGCTCAGCTGGATTCCATGGCAGATATCATATTGATAGATACGGGGGCGGGAATTTCGGATCAGGTTATGGAGTTTGTGTTTGCAAGCTCGGAGATAATACTGGTATCCACGCCGGAGCCCAGCTCGCTGACTGATTCTTATTCACTGCTGAAGACATTATATAAGAGTCCGAAGTTTGACAGGACAAATGCCAAAGTCAATGTTATAGCGAACCGCGCCACATCATCGGAGGACGGGGATGCGGTTTATCAAAAGCTGAACACGGTGGTGGACAGGTTTTTGGGCGGCTCTCTCAATTATCTTGGGCTCGTGCCGCAGGATCCGGCCATAGATGCAGCCATAAGAGCGCAGAAAGCGGTATCTTTGCATGCGCCGAAGGCGCCGGAATCAAAGGCATATGAATGTATTGCGGGTAATCTCCTGAGCGGGGAGTATTCATATTACAATATGTCAAGGGGGATCGCGGGACTGATCTCGGGACTTTTTGGCAGATGAGATTTTGACTGTCGGATATTGAAGTAGAGGCGATAAGCCGGATGTTGTAT
>JAFYAD010000200.1 GCA_017540915.1 Lachnospiraceae bacterium | reverse complement strand
TTTTTTATCAGTGGTGAGAAGAGTATTCTTTTACAATTTCAAAAATGGTCTGAACGGTATGACAACATATTTAACATTACACTTGCAGAAAATGGCAGCGTTACTTATTATATGGGAAAAGAATATAGAGTGGATGCTGTGCCGGTCAATAATGTAATTGATACAACCGGATGCGGTGACAGTTATCATGCTGGCTTTCTTTGTTCATATTTGGGAGATTGTGATATTATAAATGCAATGAATGAAGGTTCAAGAGTCGCTTCTAAAACATTAAGTCATATTGGCGGCTTTTAACGGGTATATGTTAATCTTGCAACATCAAATTTCCAAAAGCAGGCGAGAGTAAAGATACTGATCAAGTAAAGAATATTATCGAAAAAGAGAGGCATTTAGGAGCAGTAAAACTGCAACTTTTTTTGAAACTATAGTACCCGGGGCGTGCGTTGGATGCAACCGAACAGGAAAAAAAGGGGTATTACTATAAGAACCATATAATTCAATGTGCATCAGGAGGAAACAGAACATGCCGGAACCAAATGTAAATTTAGCGAATGAAATAGAGATCGACAGGTGGAAGAAGCTCAGTATCAGAAGTAAATTTTCCGCAGATGCAGTCTTCGGGGGAAAAGAAACGTTTGAGAGGCTGCGAAACCTCATATACGGAGATGAGAAAAAAAGAAAGGAGGATGAGAAGGCTGATATTGATGAGCTGGATGTCAGAAACCTTTTCATGGTCTACTGTCTTTCCAGAGATGACACGACTCCGTCCATAGTCTATCACGCGGATAAGCGTTTGCTTGACAAATGGCTGGCTGATTTTGAGAAAGAGATGTCTGCCCATTTATTATATGGACAACATTTATCTGTTCGGGATGAAATGGAGAATCGGAAATGGTACGGAAGGATGTTCGGGCGGACATTTCAAAAGCTTTTGCAGGTACGTCTTCCCGAGGCTGACTCCTTTCAATCCTGTGAGGATATCAGCAAAGGGATAGAGGGTGAAGCTATTTTTTATGATATGGTGTCTACAGGCCTGAACTATGCCCTGCCGGTTGAATTGAGTACAGATGATACCTTCATAAAAGAAGTGAATGGAGTTGTCAATTATAAAAAGGCAACCCGATTCCTTTCTGCGGGCGCAGAGATGGTGGGGTGGGGAATCCATGCGTTAAAACCGGATCAGTCCTTGTCCGAGAGAGTGCTTTTTAAGCTGGTGGCGGAGATTGAGTTTGCCCCGGAACTTGGCGGGACAAATATCGGAGAAAAAAAATATAGCAATGCAAAAGAGCTGCATAAGCTGGTTCTCTATAATTCCGGCTTCAGAGCCGGTTTGGATAAAAAGGTATTTGGAACCTTGAGCATGGAAGAGGCAAACCTGCTTTTGAATGTGCCCTTTGAAAGAATCCGTCTGGAAAGGCCGCTGCTTTATAACAATGTACTGGAGGAGATGAAAAAAGTCTTTCCCGAAGCGCGTAGATTTCATGCGCTCAAAGCCTACAAAGAAGGAATGGAGCTTGATGCCGCATTAAGAAAGGCGGAAGAGATCGCAGACAACAGGGAAAGGGAACGTGAGATCCGGGAAATAGAAAGAGTAAAGACCTCCTTTGCGGAAAAAACCGCGTATGATAAAGGCAATGTGGAAAAGGCTGCGCCGTTAAGAAGAAAGCTCCTTGATTTTTCCGAAAAGGTGAGCCAAGATGTGCCGGAAGCGCTTTCCAAACTTTCTTTCTGTCAGGAAGATAAGATCCATAAAGACATGAAGCTGCAGTTCGAGGGCTACGCACATGAGCTGGAGAAGTCGGAAAAAATATTTGATGAGATATTTGAACCGTTATGGGCTGCCCAGAAGGAGTTATTTCTGCATCCGGACAACCAGTACCACGTAAAAGAGCTTTTCGAAAGATTTCGTTTTGTTTTGAAAGACGGCACGATACTGGATCCCAACGCATTATATCAACATCTGGGCAGTGAGGGTAATGTTACCCCTGCCGTGGGAAAGGCATTGGTTCTGGGAATGATGGCAAGACCGGATGTGAGGGTGGAGTATTCCCCGCTGATCTACAGAAAAGACGGTTCCTGGCATATAGGGTATGATTCCATCGATATCGCCCATAACGACGTGACCTATCTCGGAGAAAAAAAGAACAGGCTCAATGCCGAAGCGTATGAAAAGATGGATGCAGCTTCTGTTGAGCATTCCCGGAAGGCTATGGAAGATACTCTGAAAAAGAATCAGGAAAATTTTGAGAGGAATGAAAGAGAACGCGCAGATCGGGCAAAACGCAGGCAGATGGAACAGAAAAAAGCAGAAGATAGCCTGTTGTTACCGGTTGGCGGCAAACAGATCACAGAAAAAGAACTCATCGATACAGCCATGGCAAATGGCTTTATCAAAGACAATAACGAAAAAAAGCTTTTTGGACATCTGATCACAGCTTTCCGGGAATACCGGAGGTTGATGGGTCCGGTGGATTATAAAGATGAGAACAATTCTGTGACCTCTGCCTTCAAGGTAATCTATGCATACAAAACGGATGAAAAAAAACCGGCTGCGGGGATGATGAAAACGCTTGAGACGGTCGAGGGTGTGATTTCAAGGGTATTGGATGGTGAGAAGAATTATTCGCTGAAGCTGTCGGGAGCCTCAAGGGAAGCGTTGAAAATCGTGAACGCGATGCAGGGACGCTATCGCGATCAGGCAGAGTATGAGAACAGGGAAGAAATCGCTCCGGAAAAAAAGAAAGCCTGGATGGAAGCGGGAAACTGGCATGAGGACTATGAGGATCTCATGGTGCATTTTTACTATGCCAGATTTGACAAAAGCGGCAAAATGATTAAACCTCTGGCAACCGACATTGACAGCCTGATGGAAGAGAGAGAAAAACAAGAGGATAGATTCCGTAAACGGCGTAGGAACATTGCAAATTATGATGATGCTCAGATTCAAAACGATGCTGATGTTCAGGTTCAAAACGATCAGGAGGTAAAGAAAAGACATAGCAAGGACAGGATTGTCGAATTGGCAGGTTTGATGAAAAAGATTCCTGCAGAACAGAGGACGGAATCCCATCAACGGATCCTGGATGCGGCAGCGAAGATTGAGCGGGAGAAGGAAACGGAAACGGAGCTGTTTGACATTCGAGCAACATGGGATATGGTTTCAGGAGAAGCCATCAGAGCGATATTACGTCTCAGGGATGCCCTGGATGGAGATCAGGGCAATCTTTTGTTCTACAAAAACTTAAAAAACGGAACCGATCCCCAATATCCCGGTAAAAAAAGCAGGGATGACGATTTCAAATACAAGCTGGCAGGCTCTATGTTACGTCAGGCCAGAGCAATTGCTGAAAAAGCTGCCGACAGCAAAGAAAAGACGGATGCCCTGCGAGAAATCGAAAAAGCGATGGAAAATAACAGGCCGTATGAGAGATGTGGAGAGGATCGGGAACAGATACTCAAAATGTCCGAGGAGAATTTTGATGAGATCAAAAAAGCGGCAGAGGGGATAAAAGCTCCTGACCAGGCTCCGACTAAGTTGCGTGCCTGCGTGGATGCCATGAAGGTATTTGCGGGAAATAAGGCAGATTTAAAGGATGTAAAGTTCAATTACGGATATCTCATGGAGCACGATGCGGGTTTGAATCCCAAAGTGGACCTTGACAGAAAATTCTTCTTCAGCAATCTGTTTCAGATGAATGACGCCATATGCGCTTATCTGGATACCGTAACGGAATGGAATGATTTTTCAAAGAAGTGTGTAGACATCCTGAATCTTACAGAACCTCAGCGCGCACTTGGCTATAAGGATAAGATGATCCAAAGGGTGGTAAATAGAGAGAAGGCTGATCTCAAGGATCCCTTTATCTTGAACCAAGATCGTATTACGGCAATCACCGGGGCGATCAATAAGCTTGAAAAGGACCGCGAAAGGCTTCTGGCAGAGGGGAAAGAGCAAAAAGCACAGGAAAAGGAGAAGGTTATCTTTACTTATTCCCTGAAGCGGGCTGAGCGTATCAGGGATCTGGAGGTTCTGGAAGCGGAAAGGGATCACAAGGACAATGCGGATCGTCTTGCGTATGAAAAAGCGGCCGCGGAACATCGCTATGCCCGTGCCGGAATGGAGATTTATGACGGTAAGCGCCATCTGATGAGCAATGCCGAGTATCAGAAGGTTCGCGTTGAGATGTCGCTGGCGCTGTCAACTGCCGAGTCAGATCTCCACAATACGGATCATTTCTATGCGGAAAGAAAAAAGGTCTATGAGGAAAGCTTAAATGCCGTATTGCGCGATAAAGGCGTGGATCCGAACAGTGAGGCGGCAAAGCAGACTGTTGTCACTATAGAGGAAGTCACT
The DNA here is from genome assembly GCA_017540915.1 of Lachnospiraceae bacterium. The sequence goes on along the minus strand of JAFYAD010000200.1, from coordinate 4,967 downwards.
GCAAAAAAGGCGGAACTCTTTCCGGGCAGGGAATACAGTGTATTCGGCAGCGATGACATGGCGGTGGAGATGGAAGAGCGCCTGATGGCGACAAGTCCCAAGGCAAAGATGATCCTGGAAATGATGGATACCATTTACCGGTATCGCGATGACCTGGGTGGCTCCAGATATTATAAAGATACGGATAAGCCCAGACTCTCTCCGAAGGCGCAGACTATCATAAAGAATGGGAAAAAGATTGTTGCGGAGATGAAGGTGGCCAATGCGGGAGCCATGCTCAGGAAAGGGAAAAAATTAGGCAATAACAAAGTGGAGGATTATCCGACCAATTATGAGGCGACCAGCATGTACCTCCACAGCTTCTTAAAGCTGGCGGTCTATGAGGAGTATCTTACAAAAAAACTGAAAGAAGACGAGCAAAAGATAAACGGGGAGATTGGTGCATCGTTCAAGGACAGTAACCCTAAGCCTAATGACCGTAAGCGCATCCATGATATGTATAAGGACAGCTACCGGGCCTTCTGCTATATGACCCGGTTTTATCCTCATTATCAGGAGAACGGACCGGCTTACTATTCCCAGGCGGTGATCCCATCCGTATTGAAAAACCTGATCGACCAGTATAATTACGCGAAACAGCTTGGCACAGATGAGGCAATGACAGGCTTTTTCAAGGAGATTGACGGGGCCTGCTTTGACCTGGTGTGCAGAAATATTCAGGATTATGCCGAAGCACATCCGATCCCGGATCCGGAAATGGATGAGGTATACCGTATTGCCGATCCGGGCCATGGAGGAGTATATGTTCATGATGCAAGGCATCTGAAGGGTATTACGGTATGGAATCAATTTAATCCTCAAAAATGTGACACTGCGTTAGACGCGACCATGAAGGTGATCGGCGCCTTAACACAGGAGTATACGGATGAACATCCCGGCGAGGAGTCACCATACAGGTGGAAGGATGTGGAAAAGGAAGTGCGCCACCAGCTTGCGGGAAAACATTTCCGCGATGTGGATTTCTCGGGAAAGACAGAACAACAGCTGGGAACGGAGCCTGACTTTGTCAAAGTGTTCGCTGAACTGAAAAAGACCTGTATCGACTGGATGGTCATCAATGAGGATGAGCCGGAGCCCGAAATTAAGCCGCAGGAGCAGGAGATCAAGCCGCAGGAGCAGGAGGTCAAGCCACAGGAACAGGAGATCAAGCCCGCAGCAGAACAGGTTATCAAAATGCCTTATATCGATATGGACAGGATACTGGGGATAAGGACTGAGGATGGTCGGAATATGTTCAGCCGGATATTGGATAAAGCCGGTATCCTAAAGGAGGCAAAGAACAGACTGCAAGATCCAAAGCTCATCACGATTTTCGCTATCTATTGTCTGAGTGAAGAGAAGATGTCGCCGGAAGACTTTGCCCGGATCGATACGTTCAGTATAGAGGAGCAACAGGATCTGGGTCAGCGTTTTCTGAAGGCTTTCAGAGACCATCCGTATTCAGAAGATCGCAAACAGACGATTGAAAATGCCGGATGGTATGGCAAAATGTGTGCAACGGCAGTCGGCAAGCTGAAGGAGCCCGGTGCGGCCGGTCTCGCGGTCTATATTGGCGAGCATATCGACGATGTATTCTCATCCTGGACGAAGGTTGCGACGTTGGAAGGGTTCCTCACCGGATATGGTACAGTTGCTGGAAAGAATGGCGTGACAGCCTTTGATGAAGACAGGACATTTTTATATGAGGCGAAGGTTCATGACAGGCAGCAGGATGACAAGGCTCAGGGCAAGGGTAAAGCCATAGATCGTATCACAGAGGCTCAGCAACTGTTTGAAGTTGCAGTGGGAAAGTTTGACGGATCGAGACCATATGAGCAGGGTAAAATTCAGGATCTCCGGGCTCTTACCGGGGAGGAGCTTGATCAAAGCGAGGAAGCGTTTGACAGATTGTTTGCAAATCTGGCGCTGAAGGAGAAAACGGTACTTGATGTGACAGGGAGTTCAGGATTGCTTGCCGGTTTCCGCGTGCGCAACTGGTACGGCGATGGCGGGGAGTTCGGAGGCGATGTATCCGTAAGCTCTGTTGTCAATGTCCTTTTGGGAGATAAGGCTCTTACGGAGGCAGAGAGGATTCGGTATGAAAAGGCTTATATCATGCGGCTTGCCGCATCGGCAGACTGGGGCGCGCTTGCATACGGAGGTCTTGAACTTGTACAGGAAGGCGAAAAGCTGACAGCTAAGGTATCGTCGGGAATTTACAAAGTCTATGATCTGAAAGAGCGGATCGAAAAGCGTCGGCAGGTGTTGGCAAAAAGAAGCGAAAGAAAAAAACAGAAGGCACTGGAGAACGAACGGAAAGAAGACCAAAAAGCTGAGAATTACACTCGCAAAGAAGCACGAAATGAAGTGGAGTTTTATGAACAACTTGCAGATCAGGAAAAGGAGCGGGCAAAGAAGTTTAAAGGCTACCGACCGAAGGAAGACAAGGTGCCGACCTTCGAGGAAGCATACAACAGATTGTGGCAGGAAAGACTGGATCGTGTAGCAAAGGAAAAGGAGGAGAAGCGTCAGAAGAAAGAGGCGGAAAATCTGAGCCTCCGTGAAGAGTTTGTGAGCTGGTTTGCGAAGTATGGCTGGGATAGCAAAGAGGATAAAGCGTTTTTCGGAAAGCTTTATGACGGGCTATACACAGAGGGGGCTTATGAAGCACCGGCAGATGCCATGCAAGATTTTATCGATCACCTGAAAATTCTGGGAAAGCCGGCTGGCACACGTGAGGATAACCCGGAGGCCTATCACAGGGTAGACCGCATCTTTAACGAACTGCTTTTGGCGATGAACATGACGGATGCGGCAAACCGAACGCCACAGTTTGAGGATGCCGTTCAGGCAGTAAACACGTATAAGCAGGTGTATTCGACCAAGGTGCAGGAAGAACCTGTAAAGGAAGAACCTGAAAAGAAGGAGCCTGAAAAGAAGGAGCCGGAAAAGATAGAACCCGTAAAAGAAGGACTTGTAAAAGAGGAACCCCAAAAAGAAGAATTCAAGGAGAACCGGAAGGGCGACGGGAAAAAACAGGAGGTTCCAGAGAAACAGGATCCGAATGTCATTCAGCATCAGGAGGTTCACGAGGAGCAGCTGCCGCAGCCGGCAGAGCATGAAAAGGAGAGGGCTGACTATGCGGTCTTCCGCTCGAATCTAAGGCAGTATGAAATTTGGCGTGAGAATTTTACCGCCAGAGTGGATGCATGGGTCAAGGAACTGAAGCATACCGTGCCTGAGCTTTCAGCCGAGCAGCAGAATGCACAGCCAAACGGAAATCAGCAGGATCTGCAACAGCAGAATGCACAGCAGAGGTTGTATACTCAGTTCGAAATGATGTTTGAGGGGCTTAAAAAGCTTTCAGAAACGCTTAAGAAGGATCAAAGCACGGAAAGTGAGATCATGAATGCCATGACCGTGGCATATAACAGATCAAAGCTTTATGCAGAGTCTTCTAAAACCAAGGCAAAACAAACCCGGCCGGGAGCACCGGATTATATTGTGGAGGGGTACCGTATTGCGGCAGGGGCTGAAACCACAATCCTTAATGAGGCAGCGAAACAGCAGATCGTGAGAGGATGGGTTTCCGGCTCAGCTCACGGTATTGAAGTAAACGGAACTTTGCAGAATGCTTCTCTCGCAGGACTGCGTATTGCAGGCAATGCATTTGCGGAGCGTGTGGGAGTGAATGGAAACGCTGCTATTGAGAATGAAGCCACTGTACAGAAGCAGGATGAGCAGCTTGATCTGTATGCAAGGGATGTTATGAAAATCATCACGGATATAGCAGGGAAGATTGACAGAAAAGTGGATGAAAAGCATCTCTATCTGGGACAGGAGCATTATCTGAAGCCGATTGAAAATATGACTGTCAAACAGTGTGCACAGGAGGTAGTCGCAAGAAAATATATCGGGCTGCTTTTGGGCAATGAAGCTCTTACGACCGGCAATGCGGGAAATATTCCCAACTATTTAGAGCAGGCCAGACAGCACTTTAAAGATCATTTCAGCGCAGAGGTCGAGAAGCTGGAAAATAACGCGGCGTTTAAGGCTGTCGCAAAGGCTTATCCAGACGATTTTACAAACCGATGGAACGAAGTAAAAGAGGATGCTGATGCCTTGCAAAAGGAGTATCAGGAGAAATACAACGCATACGGCGAAGGCGGCTTTATGAATTTTGTCCGGGCAGAGGGGGCAGGTGATGCTGAAAAATATCAGAGACTTGCACAGGTGATCATAGCGCAGGTTTTCTCGCAGCCTAAGAACATCAAGGCATTGCAGGGGATTGTGGCGGGGCAGTATGATCTGATGGATACGCAGAATAAGATCCTTGATTATGTCACCGCAAGCAGATGTCTGGAGGGCACAAATTTCAATGCCGAAAGGCTTGAACAGGATATTGCCACAGGCAGATTGAGGGATAAGGTGCTCAAAAATGTAGTAGATAAGCAGAAACCTGCAAAGCTAAAGAAGGTGTTAAAAAACCCGCATGAGATGGGTATGATTTGAGGAGTTCAGGCAGTCAGCAGGATCAATGATCCGAATCATGCTTGCATGAATGAGCAGCGGCGGAAGGTTTTTGTTTATGGATAGGAACTTGGAAAAAATATATTTCGCGCCAATGGAGGGCATCACTTCCAAAACATACAGAATGGTTCACAAAGAAGTCTATGATGAACCGGACAGGTATTTTTCGCCGTTTATAGCGGTGAGCGGTGCTCATACCGTCAAGAAACGGGATATAAATGGAGTTGTACCTTTTGAGGATCGCCTGGTGCCGCAGATCCTGACGGCAGACGCAAAAGGCTTTGTGTGGGCGGCCCGGATGCTTTACGATGAGGGATACGGAGAGGTGAATCTTAATGCGGGATGTCCCTCTTCAACAGTTGTGACAAAGGGTAAAGGCGCAGGCCTGCTGGAAGATC